>JABIEF010000079.1 GCA_018651345.1 Rhodobiaceae bacterium | reverse complement strand
TTTCACATGCTCCATCAACTGGTGCTCGTATTATTGTACAACATAAACCAATCGGCATATCGCTACTAGTAACTCCTTGGAATTACCCGGCTGCAATGGGAACGAGAAAAATTGCTCCCGCATTAGCTGCCGGATGTCCTGTAATAATAAAACCTGCTTCTGAAACTCCTTTGACTATGCTTGCATTAATGCCTCTATTGGAAGAGGCTGGCGTCCCAAAGGGATTAGTATCTGTTTTGCCGTCGAAAAAAACTGGTGCACTTGTTGATCATATTCTTCATGATCCAAGAGTAAGGCTAGTTTCCTTTACTGGTTCAACAGAAATTGGAAGGAAATTATTAAAAGGTGCATCTGATCAAGTTTTAAAACCATCAATGGAATTAGGTGGTAATGCTCCTCTAATAGTTTTTGATGACGCTGATATAGATACTGCAGTTGAAGGTGCTATGGTTGCAAAAATGAGAAATTTAGGCGAAGCTTGTACTGCTGCTAATAGAATTTATGTTCACGAAGATATTGCACAATCTTTTAAAGAAGGTTTTGTAAAAAGAATGGCTGCTCTAAAAGTTGGAAACGGTCTTGAAAAAGGTATTGACGTTGGGCCGTTAGTTAATGCTCAAACAAGAGATAAGGTAGCCTATTTTGTAGAAGACGCTATTAAAAAGGGTGCTGAGTTATGCTTAGGTGGTGAGAGAATTGAAGGCCCTGGATACTTTTACCCACCAACAGTATTATTCAATGTTTCCAATAATTCGGAATGTTTAAATGATGAGATATTTGGACCGGTTGCTGCAATACAAACATTTAATAATACAGAAGATGTGATTAAGCGTGCAAATGAAACAGAATATGGTCTCGTTGCATATGTTTTTACCGAAGACATGAAGAAGGGTATGCAAGTTTGTGAAAGACTTGATTATGGTATGGTAGGGCTTAATAGAGGCCTTGTTTCCGATCCTGCTGCACCTTTTGGTGGAACAAAACAATCTGGCTTAGGTCGAGAAGGTGGGCATGAGGGGATGTTAGAATTTATGGAAACTCAATATATTTCGGCATCATGGTAGTTTAATTCTGTTTATCATCAACTCTTAATATAAAATATTAATTACAGTAATTTTATCTATTTTTTATAGCATACACTAAATTAAGAAACTTATTTGTCGAATAAGAATGATACTATATACATAGATTCAAGTACTTGATAACTAGTGTTGAAGGCAATAAAATTTGGATTGCTCTAGATCTTTATGTTGATAATAAATTTAATGATATTTCATCTAAAGTATTAGTTAAATATGATTTCTCGAAATATGACCCAAAGATAATGGTTTCTCCTAAATTTAAAACTCATATGTTAGTAGGGCATTTAAGGTGTGTATTTGTTCTTGATAAGACTCAACAATTCTCTTTGAAGATGTTTTGTAGCAATTTATTATAATTGATGAAGTTTATAAAACGTTTTGGATAAATATGATTATATCATTGATGATTTGATATGATGGTATGAATTTCTGATTTCTTAAGCATTTTTAGAACCTAGATATCATTTTTTCTACAAATGCAGTAATAATATTTTTTCTTGAATTTATTTTATTGTATTAATTTTAAGTAATACGTAAATAATATTTATCTAATAATTTATTTACAAACAAGAGGTTAAAATGAAATTTATATATACAACGATAGCAGTTCTTCTATTAGGCGCTTCAAATCTAATGGCATCTACGCCTTTAGTTAGCTCCGATTGGTTGTATGAAAAGATTAATTCTGGCGATACAATTGATAATACTTTGATTATAGATCTTAGAAATAGCATAGGTAACGGTAATTATGAAGTTTATACAGAAGGTCATATACCAACATCAATTCATTCCGATTATAGTAAAGATGGATGGCGTGTAGCAAGGGATGGTATAGTTGGATTGGTTCCTACTGGCGATCAATTTCAAACTTTAGTTCAAAATCTTGGTGTTAATAATAATACCCATGTTGTTGTAGTTCCTGCTGGAGTTTCGTCTTCAGATTTTGGAAGTTCTGCACGAGTGTATTGGACATTTAAAGTTTTTGGTCATGAAAATGTATCAATACTTGACGGTGGTTTTGCTGGTTGGGTTAGCACTTATCCAGGTAATGTAGAAACTGGTAGTTTTGAAAAAAGAGAAATTGGAAATTTTAAAGCAGAATATAACCCAAAACTATACATAAGTACCGAAGAAGTTGCTGAGTTAATTAGAAGTAAAAGCGATACAAATTTGCTTGACGGCAGAAACGAAGAACAGTTTTACGCTAAAGCTAAGCACGGCAAAGCTCTTGCTGCGGGAAGGTTGCCTGGTTCTATACTGATTTCACAGGCAAATTCATATTTAGATGATCAGAATGCGTTAAAACCAATTGCAGAATTAAAGAAAATATATTCTTCTTTAGGTGAAAAGGATACTGTTAGTTATTGCAATACTGGTCATTGGGCTGCAACAAATTGGTTTGTTGTATCGGAAGTATTGGGTAAGAAAAATACTCGACTTTATGATGGTTCTATGGTGGAATGGTCAAATAATACATCTTTACCATTAGAAACTTCAGGACCTTCAAATCTTGATAAATTAAAAAGCTATCTCTAGTGGCTAGTGAATTATTTGTCTGGATAAATTTGTAGAGAACTCTATGGTTGATTTTTTAAGAGAAAATAAAAAAGAATATAGCCTATTTTTTATCTTAAGTTTAGCAGGTCTTACTATTGGCCTGCTTGCCTTTGTTGATACTGGCCTTAAAGGTATTGGGTTAGTTATTTTAGGAATTTCTCTCGGTATTGTTTTCGTCTTCTTTCAATATGGCTTTGCATCAGGGTGGAGAAATTTTCTAGTTTCTAGAGATACAACTTCATTAACTCAGCACTTTATATTAGCGGGTCTTTGTGCGCTTGTTTTTATTCCTGTTATTTCTAGTAATAATAGTATTGTTGGCAGCATAGCTCCAGTTAATTTATCCTTATTTATCGGTGCTTTTATGTTTGGTATAGGTATGCAACTTGCAAACGGTTGTGGTTCTGGAGTTTTATTTAATTTTGGCTCTGGTTCTGGCAGAATGATAATAGCTCTGCCATTCTTTATAATTGGTTCAGTTATTGGAACTATACTGCTACCATACGTCTTAAATGTATTCAGTTACGGTCAAATAGAAATTGCTTCTAACTTTAATATTATTGCAAGAACTTTGATAAATGCAATACTTCTATTTGGTACATCTTACCTATTTTATTCATATGGACGTAAAAATAATCAAACTTTTAAAGCCAAGGTATTTTATGGAACTTTTATAATTGCTTGTCTTTGTTGTTGTGTATTATTCGTTTCTGGGAGTCCTTGGGGTGTGACGTATGGGTTTACTTTATGGGGAGCTAAATTATCTTTAGCTTTAGGAATTCCAATTGATACTTTTACTTTTTGGAATTGGGCTGGTCCTAAAAGATCTCTTGAAAATTCCGTTTTATCAGATGTTAGTAGTCTAATGAATTTTTCTTTAATTATTGGCGCAGGGCTTGCTGCATCATGGTCAGGTGCTTTTAGAAAAAATCATTGGCCGCCAAAGCGAGAATTAATTGCGGCTGCTATAGGTGGGCTATTAATGGGTATTGGTGCTCGGCTTAGTTTTGGATGTAATATAGGCGCATTTCTTGCAGGTACGGCATCTGGAAGTTTGCATGGATGGATATGGTTTTTTATGGCAATGATGGGCAGTGTGGTAGGTATACGTTATAGAAAAATTATAGGTTTTAAATGAGATCAACTAAATATATTTATCTGTTTTTAGTAATGTTAATTTTAACTTTATTTTTATACGATCATTTAACAAGCCCAGTTATGACATCTGTCTCATCACCAAGTAAAATAGGAAAAAGTTGCGCACCCTGTGGAGCTCCTTGTTTATCGGAATGACACTTCTTTGATTATTATATTTATATAAATATTTTTTTAGGTATTTATTTGTCTTATAATCTATTTAAATGTATATCTTATAATTTAGTCTAATAATGATTCAGGAAAAAGTTATGAAGAAAATCATATTTTTTATTTTTTATTTTTTTGTAACAATTTTCTTCACATATAAACCTACGTTAGCTAGCCAACTTGAGGAATTATATTTTACAAGCTTAAATATAAATTCTAATTATGACGAGATATATAAAAATCCAAACGACCTTGTTCTTGGAAATCCTAATGGTGATGTTACGTTAGTAGAGTTTTTTGATTATAATTGTGGTTATTGTAAAATAGCTTTAACTGATATGATTAGGCTTATGGATTACGATCCTAATCTAAGAATAATCTTGAAAGAATATCCGATCTTAAATCAATCCTCTGATGATTTAGCCAGGTTATCTCTTGCTTCAGCAAAACAAGGTTATTACCTCAATTACCATAGAGAATTATTAAATATAAAAGGTGCCGCAACTTATGATACAGCACTTAATATTGCCGATAAACTAGGGATGGAAATTAACAAACTTAAATTAGATTCAAACGACCAAGTTATAAGAGATATTATAAATTCTACTAAGTTACTTGGATTTACTTTGGGCATAAATGGTACGCCAGCATATATAATTGGTGATGTTAGTGTTAGCGGTGCTATTGGTTTTGATGGACTATTGGAAATAATTGGTTATATTCGAGAAAATGGAATGCATTCTATGGAAAAATACATTATGCTACTTGCAAGTGAAGGTGATATAGAAGCACAAAAAATGATTTCAAAATATAATATACAATAATATAGTATATTATAATCTGAAATATTAACAAAGTTATTAATTGATAGGATTTAAATTATGTTAAAGAGATTAATTGCAGTGGCAATATTTGGTTTGCTGATTTATTTAGGGTTTTTGGCAACAGGAGAATTTAGACAAGGGCAAAAATTTCTTGATGGAAAATTTTATGATAAAGCTCTAGCTCAATGGAGTCCGCTTGCTAATGGTGAAAATAAATTACCAGTTATAACAACAGTTTTTGGTCTTTTTGATTATGAAACTAGATCGCAGCAAAAGGTTGGTTCTATTTATATGCACAGAGATGACGGTAAAACTAATGTTCCTGAAGCAATAAAGTTTTTTAACAGAGCAGCTGCAAATGGAGATGAGATTTCTCAGTTTACACTTGCACAAGAATATAGTAACTCTATAGCTCCCGATCCAAAAGGGAAAATAAGAGAAGCTCATTTTGAAAAAGATATGGTTATAGCGCATATGTGGGCAACAGTCGCTCTTGAGCAAAAAACTAAGAAATCAAGAAAATACCAGAAATACATTAAGATGTATGAGCAAGAAATGTCAGCTGATGATATTGCAAAAGCAAAGAGTCTTGCAAAAGTATGCGGTGAAAGTAGCTTCCAAAACTGCGGATATTAAAATTAAATATAAAATAAGTACCTATTGTATGTTTCAATAGGTACTTATTGAATAATTATTTCATAAACAGCTTTTCTATTTGGTTATACCAATCTAACATTTTTTTATTTTTTTCATCTATTAGAGTGATATCACAAACTTGCATTCCCCACTTTAGTGACCCAGCAATTATAAAGTCACTATATCCAATATCATCACCAGAAATAAATTCTTGTTTTTCTAAAATTGAATTTAGAAAACTTATGTATTTATATAGTTGATTTAAACTATCGGTTGATTTATCTGCCATTGATTCTGGAGGTATCCCAAATCTTTTTGTTCTAGAATCGATAAAATAATCTTTATCTTTTGGATCCAAATGATTTGTAATATCATTTATTACAATCTTAATTAATGCGCCATTCAGCATTTTATCAGCCCATTGATTTATAAAAATATCAAAGCTCATGTCTGATTTTGTAAATAATTTTTGATTAGCTGGATATTTTTTATCCAGATAGATTGCAATATCAAAAGAATTACTAACGATAGCATTTTGATCAACTAATACGGGTAATAATTTTTGGTTAGAGAATTCTATTAATTTTTTTTCTGTAAATTTAACAGGTACAGTTTTGAAATCTAATTTCTTATAATTTAAGGCCATTCTTGTCCTCCAGCAATAAGGACTAAACCTAATATTATTTTTACCAGATAATTCATATAATTTAATCATAATAATATTATACAACAAGTATGATCTTATAAAAATAATATTTTAAAATATTTTAGAATCTGTTTCTAATCATATCTCTCTGAACTGCAATAAAGGAGGCAAAGATTATTATGGATATACCAATAATAGATATTAATGTTGGTGTTTCTGAAAATATTACATATCCTAAAATTGCCGCTGCTACTAATCTAGAATACTCTACTGTTGACATTACAGATGCTTCTCCATGTCTGTATGCGTTTATAAAAAACCATTGACTAGCTGCTCCACATGAAATTGTTATTAAAAATAACGGAATACTTGCAAGTGTTATAGGAACCCAAACAAATAAAGAAGGAATAATACAAAGTAATGTAAGCCCTAAAGCTGAGTAACTCATTATTGTTGCTGTCGATTCGTCTACTGTCAGCTTTTTTATTATCACAGCAACAAATCCCGTACATAGTGCTCCAAAAACCGCAGCTAACGCTGCAATATTAATTCCGTTACTATTTGGATTGAGCATTAGGATAACCCCTATTAAACCAAAAATTGCTGCAAACCAACCAATGAAACCAACTCGTTCTTTAAAAATAATTCCACCTAATATGACTAAAAAAATTGCCCTAGAAAACCATATTGCACTTGCGTCCGCTAATGGTATCTTACCGATCGCATAAAACCATGCGATAAGACCTAAATAGGCCAAAACAATTCTTACAAAATGTTTTAGTGGTTCTTTTGTTTTAAAAACACTTAGCTTAGTAGTTATTATTATTGGTACAAGAATTAGTAATTGACCAGCTGATCTGGCTAATAGTATTTGCCAGGAAGGGTAAACTAAAGAAAGCTCTTTTATTGACGCCATCATAGCCGCCATCGTAAAGCTGGATATCACAATTAATACTGCACCAATAGTGTTGCCACCATAGGTATCAGAGTATGTTTGTAGTTTTTTTGATGCGTATGACATTATATTTTTTTCAAAAAAATATTTCACAGATATTGTAATACTATAATAAGAAATTACATTTGAATTGATATAAGATTTTTTTTTATATCTTTTTATATGCAATATTAACGTAAATAGAATTTATACTATAGAAAATTATATAACAGGTAAATATATTCTATAAATCACTTGTTATGTGTTACAAATTATAATAATAATAATTCTAAATTGTCATATTTAGTGTAGGAAAAATTAAGTAGTGAGTGAATTACTTCTAGATTATTTACCAGTCATAATATTTATAGGCGTAGCCTTAGTTGTGTCGCTTGCTTTGATGGGTTCGTCATTCATTTTAGCTGTAAATAATCCAGATACCGAGAAACTATCAACCTACGAATGTGGTTTTGAACCTTTTGATGATGCGCGTATGAAATTCGATGTTCGATTTTATTTAGTTGCAATTCTTTTTATTATATTTGACCTCGAAGTTGCTTTTTTGTTTCCTTGGGCTATTAGTTTTAATGATATAGGTCTGTATGGATATTTTTCAATGATGATATTTTTATTTGTATTAACTATTGGATTTATATACGAATGGAAAAAGGGGGCTCTTGAATGGGATTAATTGAAAATTCAGATATTGCTTTAGATGACGATTCTTATTTTAATGGCTTATCAGATGAGTTGTCAGATAAAGGTTTTTTAGTAACATCAACCGAAGACCTTATTAATTGGGCAAGAACAGGTTCCTTGATGTGGATGACATTTGGTTTAGCGTGTTGTGCTGTGGAGATGATGCAAGCATCAATGCCTAGATATGATCTTGAAAGATTTGGCGTAGCACCGAGAGCATCTCCTAGACAATCAGATCTAATGATTGTTGCTGGAACACTTACCAATAAAATGGCTCCGGCATTAAGAAAAGTTTATGATCAAATGCCTGAACCACGTTATGTTATTTCAATGGGTAGTTGTGCAAACGGTGGTGGTTATTACCACTATTCTTATTCTGTTGTTCGAGGATGTGACCGTATAGTGCCTGTTGATATTTATGTTCCTGGTTGCCCCCCAACAGCAGAAGCTTTGCTCTATGGCATTTTACAATTACAAAGAAAAATTCGTCGCACCGGTAATATACAACGTTAACTCAGGTTAGATTTTTATGGTTAGTAATACAAAAGATAAAGACAGTGTTTTGCTAAAAATAATTGATATTATTGATGCCAATTATCCAAACGCTATCATCGAAAAATCCCTTACTTTTGATCAATTAACATTAACTTTGGAAGTATCAGAATTAAAAAATATTATACGTTTCCTTAAAGATGATCCTAGATGTAATTTTCATTGCTTTATCGATCTCTGTGGTGTCGATTTTCCAGAGAGATCTTCGAGATTTGAAGTTGTTTATCATCTACTTTCGCTTATTAATAATATCCGAATACGACTAAAAGTAAATATTACTGATAATTTATCTGTACCAAGCATTATTGATATATATCCTGCTGCTAACTGGTTTGAGAGAGAAGCTTTTGACTTATATGGTATTACATTTTCAGATCATCCCGATCTTAGAAGAATGCTTACTGATTATAATTTTGAAGGTCATCCTCTCCGAAAAGATTTTCCACTCTCAGGATTCACTGAAGTAAGATATGACGATCAAGAAAAAAGGGTTGTACATCAACCTGTTCAATTAAATCAAGAATTTAGAGATTTTGACTTTGAAAGCCCATGGGAAGGTCTTGACGATTCTTCTTCAGATGAGTTGCCTGTAGACACTAACCAAACCAAGGAAGAATAAATTGGAACCGGTTGATAAAGAAAAGAGTTTTACAATTAATTTTGGTCCACAGCATCCTGCGGCTCATGGTGTATTGCGTCTTGTGCTAGATCTTGATGGTGAAATCGTTGAAAGAGTTGATCCTCATGTAGGACTCTTGCACAGAGGTACAGAGAAGCTAATTGAACATAAAACTTATACTCAGGCCATTCCGTATTTTGATAGATTAGATTATGTAGCTCCTATGAATCAAGAACATGCTTTTTCAATGGCTGTTGAAGGTTTATTGAAGATTAATGTGCCTAGACGTGGTCAGATAATAAGAGTTTTATACTCTGAAATAGGAAGAATTTTATCTCATTTATTAAATGTAACAACACAAGCTATGGATGTAGGCGCTCTTACTCCTCCATTATGGGGATTTGAAGAAAGAGAAAAGCTTATGGGATTCTATGAACGTGCTTCAGGTAGTCGAATGCATGCAGCTTATTTTAGGCCCGGCGGAGTTCACCAGGATTTGCCGCCTGACTTAATAGATGATATCGATAAATTTTGTGATACCCATCCAAAGATTATAGATGATATTGAAACTTTGCTTACAAATAATCGCATATTTAAACAAAGAAATGTTGATATAGGCTATATTTCTTATGAAGATGCTGTGTCATATGGATTTTCCGGGGTTATGATACGCGGAGCAGGTGTTGCTTGGGATTTAAGGAGATCACAGCCTTATGAAATCTATTCTGAGCTTGATTTTGAAATACCAATAGGTAAAAATAGTGATAATTATGATAGATATCTTGTTAGAGTTGAGGAGTTAAGGCAGTCACTAAAGATTATGAAACAATGCTGTCAATTGCTTAGACGCGAATCTGGACCTGTATCTTCAAGTGATGGTAAAATAGTTCCACCCAAACGTTCAGAAATGAAAGCTTCAATGGAAGCTTTAATACATCATTTTAAGCTTTATACAGAAGGTTATCATGTCCCAGCAGGAGAAATTTATAAAGCTGTTGAGGCTCCAAAAGGGGAATTTGGTGTTTATTTAGTTTCAGATGGTTCTAACAAACCATATAGATGTAAAATCAGAGCTCCTGGATTCGCACATTTACAAGCTATGGATTTTATGTGCAAAGGACATATGCTGGCAGATGTGTCTGCTATATTAGGTTCATTGGATATAGTGTTTGGAGAGGTTGACCGATGATATTTGTAGGTAAAAAATGAACGTTAGAAGAATAGACTTAACAAGCAATGATTCTTTCTTATTTACTAAAGTAAATAAAGATTCTGCAAATAAAGAGATTGCTAAATATCCAGAGGGAAGGCAAGCGTCTGCTATAATTGCTATATTATGGATTGCTCAAAAACAAAATAACGGCTGGCTATCAGAATCTGCAATTTCTCATGTTTCTGATTTCTTAGTCATGCAAAAGATAAGAGTATTAGAAATTGCAACATTTTATTCAATGTTTAATCTTTCTCCTGTCGGTAAATACCATATACAACTATGTGGAACCACGCCTTGCATGTTATGTGGCGCGGAATCTCTAAAAAAAGTATTAAATAAAGAAATTGGAGTGGTTGGCAGCTTAACGAAAGATAAATTATTGTCTTGGGTTGAGGTTGAGTGCTTGGGTGCTTGTTGCAATGCTCCTATGGTTCAAATAAATGATTATTATTATGAAGATTTAGACGAAGTTTCCTTTAAAAAGATAATTAAAGATTTGAAATCTGGTAAAGAAATAAAAACTGGATCGTACAAAGGGAGATTGACTTCTGAACCATCTAAAGATCCGATTGTCTTATTGGACGATGAAATAGAAAAAATTAATATAAAAAGAATAAAACCTGGACTGAAATAATTAATAATTTGGAAATTTAAATGCTTAAAAACGAAGATCGTATTTTTACAAATATATATGGAAATAATAGTTGGAATTTGACCTCGGCAAGAAGAAGAGGGAATTGGGACTCTACAGATATTCTTGTAAAAAAAGGTAGAGATTGGATTATTAATGAGATGAAAGCATCGGGTCTTAGAGGCAGGGGTGGAGCTGGTTTTCCAACAGGCCTTAAATGGTCTTTTATGCCAAAAGAAGTTAGTGATAGGCCTCACTATTTAGTTGTAAATGCAGATGAATCAGAACCAGGTACCTGTAAAGATAGAGAGATACTTAGAAATGAACCGCATCAATTTATAGAAGGATGTTTATTGGCATCTTTTGCAATGAATGCTCATGCTTGTTATGTTTATGTAAGAGGTGAATATATTCACGAACGAATTGTATTACAGAATGCTATAAACGAAGCTTACGAAGCAGGTTTATTGGGGAAAAACGCATCTAATTCAGGTTGGGACTTTGATATCTATGTCCATCATGGAGCTGGAGCTTATATCTGCGGAGAAGAAACAGCATTACTCGAAAGCCTTGAAGGTAAGAAAGGTATGCCGCGCTTAAAACCTCCTTTTCCAGCTAACTGCGGTTTATACGGTTGTCCTACTACAGTTAATAATGTTGAATCAATATCTGTTGCACCTGAGATTCTAAGAAGAGGCGCTTCATGGTTTTCATCTCTAGGTAAAACTAACAATACAGGAACTAAACTTTTTTGTATTTCTGGGCACGTAAATAATCCATGTAATATTGAAGAAGAAATGGGCGTGCCATTAAGGGACTTAATTGAAAAACATGCTGGCGGTGTACGAGGCGGTTGGGATAATTTGTTAGCCGTAATTCCAGGTGGATCTTCAGTCCCATGTTTACCTGCATCACAATGCCAAGACTTATCAATGGATTTTGATTCTTTAAAAGAATTAAAA
The DNA here is from genome assembly GCA_018651345.1 of Rhodobiaceae bacterium. Classification (GTDB taxonomy): domain Bacteria; phylum Pseudomonadota; class Alphaproteobacteria; order Rhizobiales; family TMED25; genus CAJIYR01. Next base: position 7,070 of record JABIEF010000079.1, on the reverse strand, counting down.
TCAGGATTAGGTACTGCTGCAGTAATTGTAATGGATAAGTCAACGGATATCATTGCTGCTATAGCTAGGTTGAGTTATTTTTATAAACATGAAAGTTGTGGCCAATGCACACCTTGCCGTGAAGGAACTGGTTGGATGTGGAGAGTTATGGAACGTTTTGTTAGTGGTAAGGCTGAAAAATCAGAAATTGATCTATTACTTGAAGTCAGTACACAAGTTGAAGGCCATACAATATGCGCTCTTGGAGATGCCGCTGCGTGGCCGATACAAGGGTTAATAAGACATTTTAGACATGTAATAGAAGAAAGAATTGATAATCAAGTTTCATAAAAAAGATTATTTAAAAAGTTAGTTAGGTTATTGGTATGCAAGACACAAAGTTAATAATAGATGAAAAAGAGTATATGGTTAATTCCGAATTAACTGTTATACAAGCTCTAGAAGATATTGGTATAGAGATTCCAAGATTTTGTTTTCATGAAAAGCTATCAATTGCAGGTAATTGTAGAATGTGTCTAATAGAAGTTGTTGGGGCACCGAAGCCTGCAGCATCATGCCATTTGGGTGTTAGGGATTTGCGTCCGGGACCGAATGGTGAGCCCCCAAAGATTAATACTAAATCCGAAGTTGCTAAAAAAGCTCAAAAAGGAGCAATGGAATTTTTATTAGCAAATCATCCACTAGATTGTCCTATTTGTGATCAAGGCGGTGAATGTGATTTGCAGGATCAAGCAATGAAATTTGGCACAGATAAATCAAGGTTTTCTGAAAATAAACGAGCTGTTGAAAATAAAGATATTGGACCACTAGTTAAAACTGTTATGACTCGTTGTATACACTGCACTAGATGTGTTCGTTTCTCTACTGAAGTAGCTGGTGTTTCAGAATTAGGCGCTACTGGCAGAGGTGAAGATATGGAAATAACAACATATTTAGAGAAATCAATGGATTCTGAATTACAAGGTAATGTAATAGATTTATGTCCTGTGGGCGCGTTAACATCAAAGCCTTATGAATTTAAAGCTCGATCATGGGAATTAACCAAAACTGAATCGATTGATGTGATGGACGGTTTGGGGTCAAATATACGCATTGATTCTAAAGGCAGTGAAGTAATGCGAATAATTCCAAGATTTAATGACGATATCAACGAAGAATGGATATCTGATAAGGCACGTTTTATTTGGGATGGACTTAAAGTTCAACGATTGGACAGGCCTTACATAAGAATTAATATCAAATTAAAAGAAGTTTCGTGGTCTCATGCAATTGATAAAGTTATTGAGAAGATGAATCAAACCGCACCAGAAAGAATAGGCTGCATTGCGGGCGATATGTCGACTGCAGAAGAGATGTATTCGATGAAGAAATTAATGGATAAAATTGGTTCTAGTAATTACGATTGTAGGCAAGATAGTTCGAAGTTATCAATCGATTATGGTAGAGCTAGCTATATCTTTAACCCTACTGTCAATGGTATTGAAGAAGCAGACGGTATTGTTATAATAGGTTCTAATCCTAGAATTGAATCACCTGTGTTGAATGCGAGGATAAGAAAAAGATGGTTAACTGGAAACCTCAAGGTTAGCTTAGTTGGTGAAGAATGTGATTTAACTTATCCTTACAATTATATTGGTAACAATCCAAATTTAATAAGCGATGCAAAAAAAATTGGCTTAGATGACTGTAAAAAGATTATATGGTTAGTTGGAGGAAGCGTTGTATCTAGAGATGATGGTTTGCCAATATTATCAAAGGTTGTTGAGCATGCTTTAAATAGTGGATCAATATCAGATGATTGGAATGGTTTATCGATACTTCATACGGCTGCCTCTAGAGTTGCTGGATTAGATATTGGCTTTGTTCCTAATAGAGATTCTTTGTCAGCTAATAATATGAAAAATGGCATTGAAACAGATCTTCTTTTTTTATTAGGTGCCGATGAAATTGAAATAGAAAAAGGTCCTTGTGTAGTGTACATAGGAAGCCACGGTGATATTGGCGCAAATAGAGCTGATATAATTTTGCCAGGTTCTTGCTACACAGAGAAAAATGGTTCTTATGTTAATACTGAAGGCAGATTACAGGAAATAAATAGAGCTGTTTTTCCTCCAGGTAATGCCAAAGATGATTGGACTATATTGAAATTAATATCAGATAAAATAAAACAACCTTTAGATTTTATTGATACGGATAGTCTTAGGAAAATGATGTTTAAAGATTGTCCTAATTTACTATCGTTTGAACAACACCATGATCACTATCTTGAAGATCTTAGAAAATTATCTTCTGTCAAAGGTTCTATTTTAGATCTTAAGATGGACATCAATATAAAGGATTTTTATATGACAAATCCGATAGCAAGATCAAGTAAAGTAATGGCTAATTGTAGTATTCAAAAAAGTAAAAAACAGTAGAGCGTCATGAGTGATATATTTTATACATATTTATTGCCAACAGCTATAATCACTGGAAAGAGTCTATTTTTAATAGTCTTATTACTGGTATCTGTAGCATTTCTATTGTTAGCTGACAGAAAAATATGGGCGGCTGTTCAAATGAGAAGGGGGCCAAATGTAGTAGGTGCATTTGGATTACTACAGTCTTTTGCAGATTTATTAAAATTTGTTTTAAAAGAAACTATAATTCCGTCAGGAGCTGATAAAGTTGTATTTCTTCTTGCTCCTCTGGTAACGACTGTACTCGCCATATCCGCATGGGTTGTAATTCCTTTTGATAATAATTTAGTTCTTGCGGATATTAATATTGGCGTATTATATATTCTTGCTATTTCTTCTCTGGGAGTTTACGGCATTATCATGGGTGGGTGGGCATCAAATTCAAAATACCCTTTCCTTGGGGCGCTGAGGTCAGCTGCTCAAATGGTTTCTTATGAAGTGTCTATCGGATTCGTGATAATAACAGTTGTTTTACTTGCTGGATCGTTGAATTTAACAGATATTGTTAATTCTCAAAGTGGCGACCTAGGAATGTTGAATTGGTATTGTTTTGGTCTGTTCCCAATGTTTGTTATTTTCTTTATTTCGGCATTAGCAGAAACAAATAGACCACCATTTGATCTTCCTGAAGCGGAGTCTGAGCTAGTGGCTGGTTTTATGGTTGAATACTCAGCTACTCCATATTTAATGTTTATGCTCGGAGAATATGTCTCTATAGTTTTAATGTGCTCGTTTGGTTCAATATTGTTTTTAGGTGGCTGGTTGGCTCCGTTTCCATTTTTAGATTTTATCCCTGGATTTATATGGTTTGCTATAAAGACATGTTTATTATTTTTTATGTTCGCAATGGTAAAAGCTATTGTTCCAAGGTATAGGTACGATCAATTAATGAGATTAGGTTGGAAAGTATTTCTGCCTCTTTCTCTTTTGATGGTTGTTTTAACGTCGTCATATTTGGTTTTAATTAATCATTTCTCAAATAATCTATAGGAAATATTGGATAATGAAGAAAATTAATTATTTTTTTAAAGGTTTTTTCTTAATTGAATTCGTCGCTGCTTTTATTCTTGCGATGAAATATTTTTTTAGACCTAAGGCAACAATCAATTACCCTTTTGAAAAAGGAGCTCTTTCTCCAAGGTTTAGAGGAGAACATGCATTAAGACGTTACCCAAATGGAGAAGAGAGATGCATTGGCTGTAAATTATGTGAAGCGGTTTGTCCGGCGCAGGCTATTACAATTGAAGTTGGGCCGAGGCAGGATGATGGAACAAGAAGAACAACACGCTATGATATTGACATGGTTAAATGTATATATTGCGGGTATTGCCAAGAAGCTTGTCCTGTCGATGCTATAGTAGAAGGTCCAAACTTTGAGTTTGCAACTGAAACTAGAGAAGAGTTGTTTTATGATAAAGCTAAATTATTATCTAATGGCGATAGATGGGAAAATGCTATCTCTAAAAATATAGAAAAAGATTCATCATACAGATGAATTTGTAATAAATAAAAAACGGATTGAAAATTAAATGCTTATAACTAATTTATTTTTTTATATATTTTCAATAATTACAATTGCTTCGGCATGCATGGTTATAGCAGGTAAGAATCCTGTTCACTCTGTATTATTCCTTATACTATGCTTCTTCAACGCAGCTGGTATTTTTTTAATACTCGGCGCTGAATTTTTAGCTTTAATTTTAGTCATTGTTTATGTTGGCGCAGTTGCTGTTTTATTTTTATTTGTTGTTATGATGCTTGATGTTGATTTTACAAGACTTAGAGCTGGTTTTTTAGCCTATCTTCCAATTGGCGGATTAATAGGCTTTGTTATGTTTGTTGAACTTGTGATGGTTCTTGGTACATGGAAACTGGATTTTAATTTGCCAACTAATGTTTTAACTAACGAACTATCAAACACTAGGGCGCTTGGTAATATTATTTATACTGAATATATTTATTTCTTCCAATTATCTGGTCTAATTTTATTAGTTGCAATGATTGGAGCTATTGTTTTAACCATAAACCACAAACAGACAGCTAAAAGACAAAATATCTTTAATCAAGTAATTAGGGATCCAAAAGAATCTGTTAAAAATATTAATGTAAAACCTGGTCAGGGAATATAATAATATGGATATATCACAATACTTAATACTTTCAGCAATTTTATTCACCATAGGTATATTTGGCGTTTTTTTAAATAAGAAAAATATTATTATAATTTTAATGTCAATTGAATTAATGCTACTTGCTGTCAATATTAACTTTGTAGCGTTTTCCGTTTATACAAACGATATGGTTGGGCAATTATTTTCACTCTTAATTTTAACTGTTGCGGCTGCAGAAGCTGCGATTGGACTTGCTATTCTTGTGATATATAACAGAAATCATAAATCTATCGCAGTAGAAGATGTTAGTATTATGAATGGTTAAGAAGTATAAAAATTACAAACGAAAGATATTTTATTAATTATGTATTATGCAATTATATTTTTACCGCTTTTAGGTGCCATTTTATCAGGATTTTTTGGAAAAAATTTAGGTGCTAGAAATTCTGAGATCATAACATCTGGTTTTTTAGTTATATCAGCAATATTGTCTTGGATTGCTCTATATAGCATTGGGTTTAACCCTGACGTTGATTACATTAAGATAATATTATTTACATGGTTGCAATCGGGTAATCTTGATATTTCATGGGCATTGAGAATAGACACTCTAACAGCAGTTATGCTTGTAGTTGTTAATACGATATCCTCAGTTGTTCATATATATTCAATTGGTTATATGAGTAACGATCCATCAAGACAAAGATTCTTTGCGTACTTATCTTTGTTTACATTTGCAATGTTAATGCTAGTGACTTCAGATAATTTCATGCAATTATTTTTTGGTTGGGAAGGAGTTGGTTTAGCTTCGTACTTATTAATCGGCTTTTGGCATCATAAAGAATCTGCAAATAATGCTGCAATGAAAGCTTTTATCGTTAATCGAGTTGGCGATTTTGGTTTTGCATTAGGTATATTTGCAATCTTCTATATATTTGGTTCACTAGATTTTGATTATGTTTTTAGCAATGCATCATCCTTTGTTAATACTGACATAAACTTTCTCTCCTTTGAAATTAACGCAATTTCCTTGATTTGCTTTCTTCTGTTCATTGGTGCTATGGGAAAATCAGCACAATTTCTATTGCACACGTGGCTTCCTGATGCGATGGAAGGGCCAACTCCTGTATCAGCTCTTATACACGCAGCAACTATGGTTACGGCTGGAGTATTTCTTGTTGCAAGATGTTCTCCATTATTTGAGTTATCAGAATCAATGTCATCAATGATTATATTTGTTGGTGCTACTACTGCTTTTTTTGCAGCATCAGTAGCTTTAGTTCAAAACGATATTAAGAAAGTTATTGCTTACTCTACGTGTTCACAATTAGGATATATGTTTGTTGCAATGGGTGTGGGCGCATATCAAATTGGAATGTTCCATTTATTTACTCATGCTTTCTTTAAGGCATTGTTATTCTTGGGTGCTGGTTCGGTAATACACGCAATGTCAAATGAACAAGATATGACAAAAATGGGCGGATTAAGATCCGTAATTCCAAAAACCTATATATTAATGATAATTGGTACACTATCGCTTACTGGATTTGGTATTCCGGGTGTCTTTGGCATGGCAGGATTTTATTCAAAAGATGCTATTATAGAATCAGCGTTTATGGCACATTCTGGTGTCTCTTCTTATGCCTTCTGGCTCCTAGTTGCAGCTGCACTAATGACCTCATTCTATTCTTGGAGGCTAATATTTTTAACTTTCCATGGCAAATCAAATGCTAGCGAAGAAAACATAAAACATGCGCATGAAAGCCCATATGTTATGCTATTACCTTTGATAGTATTGGCTGTAGGTTCAATTTTTGCTGGCATTTATTTCTATGATTCATTTATTGACCATTCTTGGAAAGAATTTTGGAGTAACTCTATTTTCATATTAGAATCAAATCATATATTAGAAGAAATTCATCACGCTCCTTATCTTGTTAAATGGGCACCAACTATAGCAATGATAATTGGTTTCGTAATGTCTTATAAATTTTATATAAAAAATAAAGATATACCGTTTAATTTATCAAAAGAACACGATTTATTATATAATTTTTTATACAATAAATGGTATTTCGATGAGCTATATAATTATATTTTTGTCAAACCACCTATGAAAATTGCTAAAATATTATGGATTAATGGTGATGAGAATATAATAAATAGATATGGCCCTGATGGGATAGTTAAACGGATTAATCAGATAACTAAACGCATAGTAAAAATTCAAACAGGCTTTATATACCATTATGCCTTTTCTATGATCATAGGTGTTTCTATTATGATAACTTTTTATATGTTTTTAAGCGGGAATTGATATGGAAAATTGGCCAATACTAAGTATAATAACGTTCACCCCCTTAATTGGTGTATTGTTTATACTATTAATAAATAGTGATGACGAAATCGGGCAAAGAAATATTAAATTAGTTGCCGCATACACAACATTAGTTACCTTTGTTGTGTCAACTTTAATCTGGATAAATTTTGATATTACAAC
>JABIEF010000078.1 GCA_018651345.1 Rhodobiaceae bacterium | reverse complement strand
TTTTTTATTTTTTTTATTTCGGTTTCTACAGTTTCCCCATATCTTGATGATGGAGTGCATTCTCCATAACCAGTTACACTTCCTTCTGTTATACTTAAAAGTATAATTGGAATTGTTGTTCTTGATCCTCTTGAAATAACAAATGGTTTTTTTAATTTTAATTCTTCTGCTTTAAAATGAACTTTTCTTAAGTTCATAGTTATCCCAATCTATTTTTTATGGATTTATACTTTAATCTAGTTTTCCAGTAGCGTGCGATAAAAGTAGATATATTCTTCCCATTTCAGAATCTAGGTAAGCATTGATATTGTTCTCATCTTCATTGTCACTTGGTTGATTTTTTAACAAAATATCAAAATCTCTAATATATTTATTTAAAAGATTTCTAAAAGAACGATTTTCAACGTACTTGTCTCTTATGGTTAAAAATATTTTTTTCCCTCTTCTTGTGTAAATATTCTCGTTGAATATGTTTTCTCCACCATTATAATAAGTCTCCCATAATTTATTTGGAAAATCGCTAATAATTGCATCTGACATATCTGATGATTTTATTTTAACTAATTTACATATTTCTGATTCAATAACTTGAATTTTTGAATCTGTGAATGTTAGTTTTTTTTCATTTCTTCTAGAAGTTGGAGCTAAAAGTTCAGGTAATATCCTATTGTAACTTCTATAGTTAGCCACGTTCTCATTAATTTCATCTTTAGAATATTTATCATTTATAATTATTTTAGAATTATTATTTAATTTTTCTGGTTTAATTAGATCATTTGATTCATCATATTTTGATATTAAAGAATTTAATCTAGTTAAAGCTGTTATTTGCTCTCCAACAACGGTTCTCATTGACGCCATGTATTTCTTTGTCTCTTCAGGTAATTCTATTATTGCTTTTTTCATACTTAATCTTGTTTCTTCTAATTCGCGTGCAATTTCTTTTGATACAAGTCTCATTTCTTGAGCATTTTCTGAATATAAATTTTCTGCTTCACTAATATTTGCATGCACCTCTTTAATTGTTTTTGCATGAAGGCTATTAAGTTCATTATTAACATTATTTGTTAATCCTGATATTTGATTCAGAATATTGTTAGCAATAGAAGTAGATGTATCCTTTGCTTCATTTAGTTTTTCTTTTGCATTGTTTGATATATTTTCAAGATTAAATAATGCAATTTCATTTGCCTCATCAGAATTTTTAATAATTGCTTCGGTGATTTTAGATGCTTTTGTACCAGCCTGTTCTATCATTAAGTTTAACTGGTCTGTAATTCTTTTATTAGTACCATGTATTTTACTTGATAGAGATTCAGACAGATTTAACGCATCGTTTTCTGCGCTTTCAATTGCTATATTGAGATTATTTATTATTTTTCCAATAGATTTTTCAGATGCATTTTCCATTAAGTTGTTAATATCATTAGCTACTATCATGGCATTATTCATACTATCGGTTAATTCTTTAATTGTTATTCTAGATGTTTCTTTAGCAGCTTCACTTAAATTCAAGGCAACTTTATCAGCTTTTATAATTGTTTTGTCCATTTCTAACTCTAGAGATGTTACTGCAAGTTTATTTGCTTCCTGTGTAGCATTTAATATTCGATCCGAGATATCAGTTATCGCTTTGTTTAACTCGACGTTACTATCTCTATTAGCATTCTTTATAGAATCAATCACAAGAGTTGATTTATTATTAATTTCTAATAATCTTTGATCCATCATGCTTTGGATTTCTTCAGATTGTTCTTGCATTAATTCACTAGTTTCATGGCTAATATTTTTTAAAGTATCTGCAATTATATCTGATTTCTTTTCTATTGATTCCAGTGCTGTATTTATGGATGTTGATGATGATGCTGTTGATTCTGTTATTTTATTCTCAATCTTTTGTGATGCTTGTATAGCTTGGTTTTCTAAATCTGAAATTGAAGAATTAATTTTTTCTACTTTTTCATCTAAAGTGTTTGAAAATTTAGATAAAGTCTGTTCGCTATTATTTATAAGTTTATCAATATTATTGTTGGTTTCTTCTATATTTATTGTAGAAACTTTTAAATCAATATTTTGTTGATTAAATTGTGCTGTTATCGCATCTAAGTCTACAACCAGTTTATCAGAATTTTCTGTTAAGATATCTGACTGTATTTTTAATTTTTCATAGGCTTCGTTGGATGTGATGTTAATATTATTTGACACTTCATTTGCCGAATTAACGGTTTCATGCATTTTATCTATAGAAATTTCAATTATATCTGTTTTGTTTTTAATACTACTTTCTATATCTGAAAGCTTATGAATAGAGCTAACAATAAGTTGGTCTAAATTTTTAGTATCATTTTTAAAGTTGTTTAGAATAGGCTCTAACTCGGCTCTAATATTATTGCTTAGAATTTTAATTTCATCTTTTTCTTTTTTTATTAAATTGAAGATTTCAATCATTTTGCTTTCATTTTCATTATAAGCATTTTCTATTACAGAGACTTCAGAGGTTACTATTTTTTCAAGATCATGAGCTCTTTTGATTGTATTCTCTATACCCGCTGACATTGTAGAAACTTCATTTTCAATAGATTTTCCTAATGACATAATTGCATTATGCGACAACTCATCAGGTTGAATTAATCTAAGGGAAGTTTTAAGAAGAGCACCCGACATTGATCTTAATTCTTTTATCCTTTTTGTTAATAGCGCTAAAACCCAAATAACTGGTATTGGTATTGCTAGATAAAGTATATAGCCAAGGAGGTTGTGGTTTGCAAAAATCATATCTATTGATTTAATTTCTAAGATTTGAATCTCAAATTTATTATATACAAATAATGCAGAAACTAGTACCCAGATTAAACTTGATAGAAATGCAAATATATAAGAAAAGTTACTTGATGTTTTTTTTATTTCTTCAATTAAATTAGCTGCAAACGCATCATCATCATTAGCTGGCTTTGAGTCTGAATCGTTACCAAGTTTAATATCTTTGCTATTTTCCTTAGAAGATTTTTCTAAACTTTTAGTAGGTATTTCATTGTTTTGCATTTTTATTTCTTAATTTTTTTGTTAAAGTGTTTTTACAAAAATATATTTTTCTAGTAACTTAGAATAGCAAATTTAAAACTATTTGTTAAGGAAATTGATTAATTAGTTGTATTTCTAATTTATTAACCATAATTAATATACTATAGACTAAAGTAGTTACTTAAATATATGTTTTTATTTTTTTATAAAATTTAAAGCACACTAAAATAATATGATTGTTAGAATATAAAATGATTAAAATCACTTTTAGAGATATAAAAGGAAACGATAAAACCATATCGGCTAATATTGGTGAGACGCTGATGGAAGCTGCTGTTAAGAATGATGTAGCTGAGATTGAAGCTGAATGTGGTGGCGCTTGTTCATGCGCTACATGCCATGTTTATATTGATAAAGATTGGCTTGATAAAATGCCTAGCGCAACCGAAATGGAAGAAGATATGTTAGATTTTGCATTTGATGTTAAATCAAATAGCAGGCTTTCTTGTCAGATTAAAATTACTAAAGAACTTGATGGACTAGTCGTCGAAACCCCTGAGAGTCAATTTTAATTCTGCTAATACTGATCAAAAGATAAAAATGAAATCAACGAATACTAAAATTATAAAAACAGATGCACTTATTATCGGAGCTGGTCCTGTAGGTCTATTTGCGGTATTTGAATTAGGTTTGCTAGGTATAAAAGCGCACGTTATTGATATATTAGATAAACCAGGTGGTCAATGCGCGGAGTTATATCCCGAAAAACCAATTTATGATATCCCTGGATTCCCAATGATAACGGGGCAAAAACTGTCTGACAATCTTATGCAACAGATTAAACCTTTTAACCCTATTTTTCATTTTTCAGAGTTAGCTAAAACTTTAACGATGATAGACGATGGGTTGTATGAACTAAAAACTAGCAGTGGTTTGGTTTTTAATGCAAAAATTATTATCATAGCAGCTGGAGGCGGTTCTTTTGAGCCAAAAAAGCCGCCAATAAAGAATATTGATCGCCACGAAGGTCAGTCAGTACTTTATTCAATAGGTAAAATAAATGATTTCGTAGGAAAATCCATTGTAATTGTGGGTGGAGGAGATAGTGCATTAGATTGGACAATAGCATTAGAAAAAGTTGCAAAGGATATTACTCTGATTCATAGGAGGGATAAATTTAAAGGAGCAGTATCATCGGTTCAAAAGGTAATGAAATTAAGAGACGAAAATAAAATTTTATTTAAAATAGGTCAAATAACTGAAATAATTGAAATTGATAATAGGCTAACTGGTGTTGTTTTAGAATCAGAAGAACAAAAAATAAAAATGGATTGTGATATTTTAATGCCTTTTTTTGGGTTAACTATGAATATAGGGCCTTTACTAGACTGGGGATTAAAAATTGATAATAAAAGAATAGCTGTGAATACTGAAACTTTTGAAACTAATTTACCAGGCGTGTTTGCTATAGGTGATATAAATACATATCCTGGAAAGCTAAAGTTGATTTTATCCGGATTTCATGAATCTGCTTTGATGGCTCATGCGGCATATAAAATTGTTTTTCCAAACGAAAATTTAGTGTTTCAATACACAACTTCTAGTAGCAGTTTACAAAAAAAATTAGGTATCCACTAGTTTTTATTCCTTAAAAATTAATTTTTTTATTTCTTGTTTTTATATTATGGATAACATAAGACTTTTGTTGATTACTTTTAATTAAATGTTTATAAAAAAATATATTTTTTATTTTTTTTGTTTTGATTTATAAGATGTTAAAATTATAAGGAATGAGAAATTTGTCAGATACCTACATCCCATCAGAAGAAGAAGAGTTTATGAATGCTGATCAGGTAAAATTTTTTTATGATAAACTATTATCGTGGAAAGAAGATATAACCCATAACAGTCAAATTACTATTCAGAATCTGCAAGAAGAAAATATAGTTTTTCCAGATGATGCTGATAGAGCATCTTCAGAAACAGATAGATCACTTGAGTTAAGAACTAGGGACAGGCAACGAAAACTAATTTCTAAAATAGATCAAGCTCTTAAACGAATTGATGAAGGCACGTATGGCTATTGTGAGGAAACAGGTGATCCAATTAATATTGGTAGATTAATTGCTAGACCTACGGCTACCTTGTCAGTTGAAGCACAGGAAAGACACGAACGAAAAGAAAAAGTTTTTAGATATAAATAAGAATTAAACAATGGCTTTTGCTAAGGTTCGCCGATGTATTTAGGTTTCTATTATAAAGTCGTCCCAATAATTATTGTAATATTTTTATTGTTTCTATTTTTTTCAGATTATGCGCTAATTTCTTTTTTAATTTTTCTAACAAGTATTGGGTTTATAGCGTTATTTTTATTAATTTTTTCCCAATTCAGCGTATCTATTCCTCTTAAAATATTTGCATATAAATTCATAGGTGTAGATAATAATATTCACAATGATATTAATGAAGACTTTCTAGAATTAATTCCAGCACCGTTAGCATTGATAGATAAAAATCGTAATATAATTAAATTCAATAAAAAATTTAAAGAATTATGTGAATTTGAGAATAATACTGAGAATTTATTATTAGAAGATTTATTTTATGAAATTAATACAAATTCATTAAGTTTAGCAATTGATAATTGTATTAAAGGTAAGGGTGTTAAGATTGATAGTGGTATTTCTTTATCAAGAAATAGGACCGCTGAATTAAAATTTAGCCTTACTAACTTATATGATCAAGTTAATATTATTGTTTTTATTAATGAAACTACTAAAGAAAAATCTCTAGAAGAACAGTTTACTCAGAGCCAAAAAATGCAAGCAGTCGGTCAACTTGCTGGTGGAATTGCGCATGACTTTAACAATCTTTTGACTGCAATTATTGGTTTTTCTGATTTATTGCTATCTAGGCACAAACCAGGAGAATCTTCATTTATCGATATAAATAATATTAAACAAAATGCTGTAAGGGCGGCATCATTAGTTGGACAATTACTTGCTTTTTCACGGCAACAAACGTTAAAACCCCAGGCGACTTCCTTAACAGAGTTAATATCAGATCAAATTAGTATGCTAAATAGACTTGTGGGCGAAAAAATTGATATTATTGTGAATCATGAAAGTGATTTGTGGGCAGTTAAAGTTGACCCAAATCAATTTGAGTCTGTGATAACAAATCTGGTTATTAACGCTCGTGATGCAATTTCAGAAAGTGGAATAATTAAGATTAAAACAAGTAATCTAAATAAACAATCTATACCAGTTATTAAAGGAGTAAATGTAAAAGAAGATGAATATATTCAAATACAGGTTTCTGATAATGGAGAGGGAATTGATGAAATAAATTTAGATAAAATCTTCGAACCTTTTTTTTCAACAAAACAAATTGGAAAAGGGACTGGTCTAGGGCTTTCGATGGTTTTTGGTATAATAAAGCAAACCGGGGGTTATATTGCAGTTGATTCTGACAGAAGAGGCGGTGGAACATCTTTTAATATTTATTTGCCTCGTCATATCGAAGAGATATCTGAGAAAGAGAATTTAAAAACCGATATTCATTATAAAGCGAATATAGATTTGACAGGCGAGGAAACAATTCTTTTGGTTGAGGATGAAGATGCAGTGCGTATATTTGCAAAAAGAGCACTTGAATCTAAGGGTTATAAGGTAATTGAAGCTCAAGATGGCGAAAGTGCGCTAAACATTATGGATTCTATAGTAGACCGGAAAATTGATATTATTATATCAGATGTGGTTATGCCTGAAATTGATGGTCCAACCCTGATAAAAAAAATAAGACTAAAATATCCACATGTGAAGGTATTATTTATATCTGGTTATGCTCAGGAAGCTTTTAAAAAGAATCTTGATGTAGCTGATGATTTTAATTTTTTACAAAAACCTTTTAGTTTGCAGGATTTAAATCAAGCGGTAAAAAAAGTTCTTTCTAACAATTGATCAGGATATCGTTATGAGATTGTTGAATATGTCGGCTATAATTATTATCTCCCAAAAAAACTGCTTATATGACAGAAATATGTTTAGATATTAATGGGGAGTATTTTGATGGGAGGTTAACTGATAGTTCAAATTATTTTAATATTTTGTTCTTGACAAAATAAGAACAAAAAAGGTACAAAAAGATATGAGATGTAAAAATATAAAAAATCAAGAGGTTAAAAAATGAGAGATTCAGATAAGTCACTGCGTGTTGTAGATAAGGATGGTATGGATGATAATGCTAAGGATAAAGCACTAGAAACTGCTTTGGATCAAATAGAGAGAGCTTTTGGAAAGGGCTCTATTATGAAATTAGGTAAAGACGGTGTTGTGGTTGAAATAGGCTCAATATCATCTGGATCCCTAGGACTGGATATTGCTCTTGGTATTGGTGGCTTTCCAAAGGGTAGAGTTATAGAAATTTATGGACCAGAATCGTCAGGTAAAACTACTTTAGCATTGCATACCATAGCAGAAGCACAAAAGACTGGTGGCGTATGCGCATTTATAGATGCTGAACACGCTTTAGATCCATCATATGCAAAAAAATTAGGAGTTAATATTGAAGAACTTTTAATTTCACAACCAGATACAGGAGAGCAGGCATTAGAGATAACTGAAACTTTAGTTAGATCTGGGGCAGTCGGAGTTGTGGTGGTTGATTCTGTTGCTGCGTTAACACCAAGAGCTGAATTAGAAGGAGATATGGGTGATTCTTTACCTGGCTTGCAAGCACGCTTAATGAGCCAAGCCTTAAGAAAACTTACAGGATCAATCTCTAAATCTAATTGTATGGTTATATTTATAAATCAAATTAGAATGAAAATTGGTGTAATGTATGGTAGCCCTGAGACTACAACAGGCGGAAACGCACTAAAATTTTACTCGTCCGTTAGAATTGATATACGTAGAGTTTCTCAAATTAAGGAAAGAGATGAAGTTGTCGGTAATGAAACGCGGTGCAAGGTTGTAAAAAATAAAGTTGCGCCTCCTTTTAGACAAGTAGAGTTTGACATCATGTACGGTGAAGGAATATCAAAAAATGGTGAATTAATTGATCTGGGTGTTAAAGCTGGAGTTGTTGAAAAAGCAGGTTCTTGGTATTCTTATGGTGATGAACGTATGGGTCAAGGAAGAGAAAATGCTAAGAAATTCTTGATACAGAATACCGAAATAGCTAATATAATTGAAAAAAAGATAAGAGACGATGCTGGTGTTGATAACATAAAAACTGTTGATGAAGCCCCGAAAGAGCAAGTTTTAGATGCTTCTGATAAGGCAGTTTAATGAATATTATTATTTAATTATGCGTGTTCAGTTGATTAAAGTTTAT
Source organism: Rhodobiaceae bacterium (assembly GCA_018651345.1). Lineage (GTDB taxonomy): Bacteria > Pseudomonadota > Alphaproteobacteria > Rhizobiales > TMED25 > CAJIYR01. Next base: position 3,487 of record JABIEF010000078.1, on the reverse strand, counting down.
CTTTATAGACATAAGTTTAACGACTGGTTTATAATGCACGCATGAATGATACTACAAACCAGGTAAGAGAAAAATTTTTAGACTTTTTTAAGTCCAATGGTCATAGTATACAAGATTCCGGCCCATTGGTGCCAAGTAATGATCCTACCTTATTATTTACAAACGCTGGAATGGTCCAATTTAAAAACTTTTTTACTGGATTAGAGATTCCCAATTCGTCTAGGGTAGCAACATCGCAAAAGTGTGTTAGAGCCGGTGGTAAGCATAATGATTTAGATAATGTTGGTTATACTTATAGGCATCACACTTTCTTTGAGATGCTAGGTAATTTTTCTTTTGGTGATTATTTTAAAGAAACTTCTATTGAATTAGCCTGGAATTTAATTACCAAGGAATATGGTCTTTCTCAGGATAAACTAATTTTTACTGTGTATGAATCTGATACTGAAGCTTTTGATTTATGGAAAAAGATATCTGGATTAAATGACAAAAAGATTATTAAAATACCAACAAATGATAATTTTTGGTCTATGGGAGATACCGGTCCCTGTGGTCCTTGTTCAGAGATATTTTATGATCATGGTGAAAATATATCTGGTGGCCCACCTGGTTCCAAGGATGAAGACGGTGATAGATTCGTAGAAATATGGAATCTTGTTTTCATGCAATATGAACAAATTAATGAGAATAAAAGAGTAGATTTACCTAATCCATCAATAGACACCGGGATGGGCTTAGAGCGTATCACCGCTGTTATGCAAGGTACTCACAATAACTATAAGATAGATACTTTTGATTCAATTATTAATGAATGCTGTGATCAAATAAAGACTAAAATCACAGAAGATAATATATCTAGCTTTAGAGTAATTGCAGACCATCTTAGGTCCACTTCTTTTTTGATTGCTGATGGAGTTCTTCCTTCAAATGAAGGTAGAGGATATGTACTCCGAAGGATTTGCAGAAGGGCTACTAGGCATGCTGAGTTACTTGGTTATAGTGATCCACTATTATGTCAATTAGTTCCTAAATTAATCAATGAAATGGGCAGTGCTTTTCCTGAATTGAAAAGAGCAGAATCATTAATTGTCGAAACATTACGTTACGAAGAAAATAATTTTAGAGAGACGTTATCTAGAGGATTAAAGATACTAGATAACGAAACAAAAAGTTATAATAATGGTGATCAAATTTCTGGAGAAATTGCATTTAAATTATATGATACTTATGGTTTTCCTCTCGACTTAACAGAAGATGCATTGAGAAATAGAGGTATTTCTGTAAATATTGATGAATTTGAAAATCAAATGATAAATCAAAAGAACAAAGCAAAAGCTGCGTGGTCAGGTTCTGGCGATGCTTTGGATGATAAAATTTGGTATAGTATAAAAGAAGAATTTGGTTCAACGCAATTTTTAGGTTACGAGCAGACTTCGCTAAATTCAAAGATCATTTCCATAATTGTCGATAATAATAAAGTTAATTCTTTGTCCCATGGTCAAGAAGCTATTTTAATAACAAACCATACTCTATTTTATGCTGAATCTGGAGGGCAGGTTGGTGATATAGGAGAGTTTTTGTTAAATAAAAAAGATTCTAAATTTATTGTAAACAAAACTCAAAAGAAATTTGGATCTTTGCATTTACATTATGGTGTTATGGAAGGTGATGTCGATCTGTATGTTAATGATGAGGTCTCTCAGGTCGTTAATAAAGAGAATAGAAGAAATATTGCTGCTAACCATTCTGCTACACATATTTTACATGAATCACTTCGTATCGTATTAGGAGATCATATTTCTCAAAAAGGGTCGTTAGTAAATGACAAAAAATTACGATTTGATTTTAGCCATCAAAAACCATTAAATCGTGACCAGATTTGTGAGGTAGAAGATATTGCTAATAAAATTGTTTTAACAAATACACCAATTACAACAAAATTAATGAATATCAACGATGCCATTAATACGGGTGCGAGAGCTTTGTTTGGCGAGAAGTATAATGAGGAAGTTAGAGTGGTATCCATGGGTGTTTCTCATGATAAAACTTTTTCAATTGAATTATGCGGCGGTACACATGCAAAAAATACTGGTGATATTGGTATGATAAAGATAATAAGTGAACAAGGAGTTGCCTCTGGGGTCCGAAGGCTAGAGGCAATAACGGGAGAGTCTACTAGAAATTATTTCAATAGTGTTAACGATTTGTTTTCCTCTGCATCGGATTTGCTAAAAGCTAACCAGGATGATTTTCTTAATAAATTAAACCATATTCTGGTTAACAAAAAAGATCTTGAAAAAAATATTCAAGATCTAAAGGGTAAAATAGCGTTAGATCAAAATACTGACAATGAATCTGACAGCATGAAGGTAATAAATAATACTAATATTTTAATCAAAACATTGCATAATACGAGCTCAAAAGAACTTAGAAGCCTAATGGACTCGACTAAAAATAAATTAGGCACCGGCATAATAATATACTTCTCAATTGAAGGCGGCGATAAATTGTCATTTATAGTTGGTGTAACCAAAGATTTGTTGTCCAATTTCAATGCTAATGAGATATTGGGTGTAGTATCTAAAGAAGTTGGTTCAAAGGGTGGGGGAGGAAGACCTGACATGGCTCAAGCAGGTGGTGGGGATGTCAATCTGATCGATAAAGCAATCGAAAAAGTCTATGTTTATTTTGGTAGCTAAAAGTGGAATCTAAAAATATACGTATGTTTTTAGATGCCACTATAAAATTTATTTCCCCCAAGGCATAATTGTATTCTTTAGTTTTTTGTAACCATCAATGAACCCTGGTCTATCTGGCGAGTATATATCATCAAATTGTTTCAATGCGTTGTTTAGCCATTGTGCAAGTTCTTTATTTCCTGGATTTGCATCCAGATAAGCATCTCTAATGAGCACAAAGTGAATGCGGGGATCGTAAGGTTGTTTTGTTCCTCCCATTGATTCATCTCCATCTAAAAGTCTGAGCAACATGGCATCGGCGGAACCAAGAGTTTGTTCATGTATTGGAGGACCGTCCATTCTATGCATTACGGATGTCATATCTCTTCCGTTTCCTGTTACATAACCCATTTCGTTCCAAAGTTGTTGCATATTACTTTTTTGTCCAACTGTATCTAATACTTTTTGTCCAAATGCACGCAAAGGATCTGAAACATCCGCTAATAAATCAGTTAGCCTATCTCCATCAAGATCTGTTGCTAAGATAATGCAATCATTTTTTTCGATTAAATCCCATAACATGAGGCCATAGTTTGTATCTGCAATGTGTTGCTCAACTTGACCAGACCAATTTTCCATTCCTGCTTTAAAATCATTAGGAAGTAATGATATAATCTTATCAATATTTTCTTTGTGCTCTATATAAGCGTTTACTGCCCATTTTCGACCTGAACTAAATTTGGTACCTTCAAGCATCCAAGTTAGTAATCCTGCATTTATACCATCTTCCATTGCTTGCGTAGGCTTAA
>JABIEF010000008.1 GCA_018651345.1 Rhodobiaceae bacterium | reverse complement strand
CACCATCCATTATAGAGTTATTTTGCCAAGCCTCAGGTATCATTATTAACATGGCTTCGGCAATTGAATATCCACCCATCACTAATAATTCGAGAGCATTGTCAAATGATGCTGTATCTGATTGACCCTCCTCAATTATAGGCCAAATTTTTTCAAGATCTTTTTCTTTAAATAATGGAGACGCGAGATTTTTACGTCGGGCATTCATCCAGTTTATATTTCCTCTAACTGTATTAATTTCTCCGTTATGGCATAGCATTCTAAATGGCTGTGCCAGACTCCAAGTTGGAAAGGTATTTGTTGAAAATCGTTGATGTATAATTGCAAATGATGATTCAATATCATTATCAGAAAGATCATCATAAAATCCCAATTTATCAACTATACCACCAACCTGATCGGCAAGAACCATGCCTTTATAAAGAATTGTTCTTGATGATAGAGATGGGATATAAAAACCCTCTTTTAGAGTTTTAGAAATCTTAACTATTGATTCTTCTATGCACCTTCTGAGTATATAGAGGTTTCTCTCAAAATCATCTTGGGTTTTAAAAGTGTTTGGTCGCTTTATAAATATTTGGAAGACATCTGGTGTTGAAGGTAAGACAGACCAACCAAGGTCACCAGTTTGGGTAGGGCAAACTCTCCAGCCTAAAATATCAAAGCCTTCATCAAGACATTTTTTTTCTATTATGTTTTTAATTATTTCTTGGTCATTTTTTTCTTTTGGCATAAAAATTACGCCGACTGCATAATTGCCAATCTCAGGTAATAAAAAATTTCCTTCTATTTTCTTTTTCAAAAATTTATGGGGTATTTGAATTAGCAAACCCGAACCATCACCAGCTTTTGGATCTGCTCCAACAGCGCCTCTATGTTCAAGGTTGCAAAGCATAGACAAGCCTTTTGAAACAATCTCATAAGATGCTTTATTTTTGATATTAACAACCATACCAACACCACATGCATCATGTTCGTTTTGAGGATTGTAAAGTCCTTGTGCTTTAGGAAGGCCAGCCGTTTTATATTTAGGTCGTTTATTTATCATTTAGTCATACCAATATTCTTGTCAGTCACATCTTTAAATAAATTTATTAATTATTATTGAGATAATAGAGGCAATCTCTATTGACTGAATGTATAACTGAAAAAAATTATTATTGCAAGTCAGTGTTGTAATAATACAACTATTGAGAATTATTCTCAACTTAAGTTATTGATATATATTAATCAAATTCTAAATTATATTTTAAATGATATATGTTTGGACCTGATTTTAAAATAATTTTTTCCAAACTTAAGAGCTAGTCTTCCTTGAAAACCCAGTTGTTAAGTGGGCGGGCTAAAATAACTAGCACTAAACCAAATAATGATGCACTAATAGCTATTTGATTAAAGAGACTTGGCATTGAAATTAGACCTTCGTTTGTTGCTTGGCCAGAAATTATTCCTGCAATTATTGCACCCAAAGATGATGCTAAAAACCAAATACCCATCATCTGGCCGGTATATTTTTTTGGCGATAGAGAGGAGATGGCTGCTAGTCCAATTGGGCTAAGAGTTAATTCGCCAATAGTATGCAAAAGATATGTAATTAAAAGCCATTGAGCTCCAGCTAAGCCTTCACTCAAAGCAACTTGAGCGCCAATTGCAATTATCAAGAAACCTATCGCCATAAAAATTAAACCTAAGCCAAATTTAAATGGTAATGATGGGTCAAGCATTTTCTTTCCAAGATAGATCCATAGGTAAGACATAAAAGGTGATAGTATAACAACAAACAATGGATTAAGAATTTGAAGCCAGCTTGCTGGATATTCCCATCCAAAAATTATTCTATTTGTATATTCTTTTGCAAAAATATTAAAAGAACTTCCTGCTTGATCGAAACCTGACCAAAATAAAGCTGCACCAATAAATAAAACAAAAATCATTACAACTCTCTTTTTTTCTTTTTTATTAAGACCACCAAAAACAAAAATATAAAAAAAGTAAGCTAGGCTTATTAGCGTGATTATAATTGTAAGAATATTAGCAAGCGGTATAGGATCTATGTTCCATATTCCAAGTAATCCAGATATAGTTATTAGAAATACAATTGCTAATATTCCAAAAATAATTTTGATATATTTATTTTTTGTTTCTGAATTAATTTGATTAAAAGGCTTAGACCCAACTCCATTTAGTAATTTAATATTATAAATATATTGTAATAAACCAAAGGCCATACCAATGCCTGCTGCGCCAAACCCATAATGCCAACCAATATTTTCTCCAAGATATCCGCAAATAAAAAATCCTAAAATACTCCCAAGGTTTATAGCCATGTAAAAAATAGTAAACCCAGATTGTCTCATTTCTATATTATCTTCATATAAACTACCTACTATTGCAGAAATATTTGGTTTTAATAATCCTGTCCCAAGTACAACTAAGATAAGCCCAATATAAAAAGAATTAATATTAGGTATGGCTAAACTTAGGTGGCCAAACATAATAATAATGCCACCATATAAGATCGTTTTTTGTTGACCTAAAATATTATCACCTATCCATCCACCAGGAAGAGTTGCTAAGTAAACTGATGCTGCGTATATGCCGTAGATTGCACTGGCTGATGCATTATTAAAATTTAAGCCCCCATCAAGAATTGATGCTGTCATAAAGAGAACTAGAATCCCTCGCATACCGTAATACGACATTCTTTCCCACATTTCGGTGAGGAATAAAGTTTTAAGTCCTTTGGGATGTTTTGTTATTTCCAAGTCTTTTTCTCATTAGCTAGTTCAGTTTTCGTAACAAGTAGATAAATATATATTTGATTTATTCAAGAATTTATACACTATATTTGTCTATATATTATACATTATATGTGTCTATATAAAATACAGTACATTTATAACAGTACATATATATAAATTATTACAGTTCATATATATAAATGTATAATATCATTTCATCCTTATAAT
>JABIEF010000077.1 GCA_018651345.1 Rhodobiaceae bacterium | reverse complement strand
AGTTCAATTTGTGTGCAATAACAATAGTAGGCGTTATTACTTTCTAATAATTTATAAGCAACTTCTTTGTGCCTATCAATTCGCTGGCTTTGAAAAATTACATCACCATCCCAATTCAATCCTAACCACTCCATGCCAAATAATATTGCATCTATTGCTTCTTTTGTGGATCTTGTTTTATCTGTATCTTCTATTCTCAGGAACATTTTTCCATTCTTGTTTTTTGAAAAAAGCCAATTGAATAGTGCTGTACGGGCGCCTCCTATATGTAAATAACCTGTAGGTGAGGGCGCAAATCTAGTAATGATTTCAGAATTCATAGGATCACAATTTTTTAAATAAATAGTTATATATTAATGATTATTTATTTAGCATCTTAATGTTTAATTTAACAGTGAATAATTGTTAAATTTTTAATAACTTCTCATTAAACCAACCATACAACCCTGTACTTTTATTCTATCTGGTCCAAATATCTTAGTTTCAAAATTTGGGTTTGCTGCTTCTAATGCAATTGAATCTCCGCGTTTTCTAAATTTTTTTAATGTAGCTTCCTCGTTATCAATTAAAGCAACGACAATGTCACCGGATATTGCCGTTTCCGTCTTTTTAATTATAACTGTATCCCCATCAAGAATTCCTGCGTTAACCATGGAGTCTCCTTTTATTTTCAGTGCATAATGTTCGTGGTTTGACAAGAGGTTGGCGGGGTAAGGAATATTATCAGTTAAATTTTGAATTGCTGTTATTGGTGTTCCTGCAGCAATATTACCCATTAATGGGATATTTATTGTATTTGTTTTTAGGTTGTCTTCTATTTCAATATTACTGTTACTACTGATAATTTTAGGTTCAAATTTAGCTCCATTGTAAGATGAAAGTAACTCCTCTGGAAATTTTATAATTTCAATAGCTCGGGCTCTATTGGCAAGCCTTCTAATAAACCCCCTTTCTTCTAATGCATTTATTAGTCTATGGATTCCAGATTTTGAAGATAAATTAACAGCAATTCTCATTTCATCATAAGAAGGAGAAACTCCTGTTTCTTTCATTTTTTCGTTTATAAACTTTAATAATTCTCTTTGTCTTCCGGTTAACATATTAATACCTTATAAAAATGAATGTACAAAACAAGAACATTTATACATGTTCTTTCTATGTTCTACAAGTATTTATTTAATATTTAATTAATCAGCTACAAGTCGATGAATAGAATAGGTACTTGATTACCTTTTTTTATAGATTTTGCGTGAGGTGGACGAATTATATATACGTTAGATCGCTGAAAATTAGCCAACATTGAGGAATCTTGTTTTTCAAATGGATGAACAATATTATTGTTGAGCTTAGCCCTAATGTAGTCTTCTCTAATATCATTTTTAGGTAAGTCTTGTCCAAGTTCAGCATGTAAAATTTTTGGATATTCATTTTTATTCTTTAGGCCTAAAAATTTTTCTATCATAGGTTTTAAAAATAATTGACTACAAACCATAGAAGACACGGGGTTTCCGGGTAGGCCTAAAAATTTTGATTTATTCATAGTACCATAAATTAAAGGCTTGCCTGGTCGCATTGCTATTTTCCAAAAACCAATTTTTAAATCGTCTTTTAAGCTTTTTTGAATCAAATCGTAGTCACCAACACTTGCTCCACCTAGTGTTACTATTATATCGGCATCTTTAGCTAATGTTAATTTATCTTTAATTGATTCGATTGTGTCTTTTGCTATTCCGCAATCAATGCCTTCTCCACCAAGGTTTTTTATATAGCTTAGTATGCCATATGAATTAGAGGTAATTATTTTATATTCAGCGTCTTTAGACCCAGGTAAAACTATTTCATCTCCTGTTGAAATCACGGCTATTTTTGGTTTTTTGTAGACCGGCAATGAGGTATGGTTCATTGAAGCAGCTAGAGCTATGTCTTTCGGTTTTAAGAGTTGCCCTTTGTTTAGTAAAACTTGGCCTTTTTTAAAATCTAATCCCTTTTTTCTTATGTGCTGAAATTGCTGCTCTGTGTTTTTTATTATTATGTATTTACCAGATACTATAACGTTTTCTTGTATTACTACAGTATCAGTTCCATTTGGAATTATCCCGCCTGTAAAAATTCTTACAGCTTTATCTTTAGGTACCTTTTTTAAAAAAGGATGTCCAGCAGGGGCTTCACCAATTACTTCAATTTTTATAGGTGTTTTTTTTATTGATTCAAATGAAATAGCATAGCCATCCATTGATGAATTATCATATGGCGGATGAGATTTAAGAGCCTTTAAGTTATTGGATAATACTCTATTATTTGCTTCAAGTAGGCTAACATTTTGTATATCTAAGGGCGCTATATTAGATAAAGCTTTTTTAATTGCTTTATTTAGATTCAATAAACTCATTTTATTTTATAATGACCAGATTTGCCACCTGATTTTTCAATCAACTTAATATCGCTAATAATTGCAGATCTATCAACCGACTTAACCATATCATATATAGTTAGGCATGAAATAGAGACAGATACCAAAGCTTCCATTTCTACCCCGGTTTTTCCATTACAGATACATGTACTAGAAACCTCTATCCCTTTGTTATTCTTCATTACCTTTATATCAATTTCTATTGAATCTAAGGGAACTTGGTGACAAAGGGGAATAATTGTAAATGTATTCTTAGCACCTATAATACCTGCAATGCGAGCTATGGATATAACATCTCCTTTTTTTATGAGATTACTTGCTATCAAATTAATAGTATCCCTTTCAAGATAAATCTTACCTTCAGCTATGGCTGTTCTTTGAGTGATATTCTTAGGTGAAATATTTACCATATTAGCGTCACCGTTCTCATTTAAGTGAGATAATTTTTTAATATTCATATCTAATCCGTTATTTAATCAATTCTTTAATAGCTTTTTTTATATTTTTTTCTGCCATAAAACTTTGTCCTATAAGATACCCATTTACCCCAAAACTGTTAAGTTTTTCTATGTCAGACCTATCTTTTATACCGCTTTCTGATAATACAAATATATCTTTATTAAACTTATGAGACAACTTTGTTGTGGTTTCTATAGATGTTTCGAAATTATGCAGATTTCTATTGTTTATTCCTATTATTCTAGCGTTCAGTTTTTCTGCAATATCATATTCCTCTTCATTGTGCACTTCAAATATGGCATCCATATCATACATGATAGAGGTATCGTAGAGTTCCCTTGCTTGTTCTTTATCAAGCATAGCAAGTATTATTAATATGCAATCTGCGCCTAATAATTTTGATTCAACCACTTGATAGGGGTCGATAAAAAAATCTTTTCTTAGTATTGGTAAATTACAATTATTTTTTGCTACAGCTATGTACTCATCCTTTCCTTGAAAAGAAGGGAAGTCAGTTAGCACAGAAAGACAAGTTGCTCCGCCTTCTTCATAGCTCTTAGCTATTTCAGCTACATCGAAGTTTTCGCGGATTATCCCCTGAGATGGGCTTGCTTTTTTAATTTCTGCTATCACTGGAGTAACTTTTTCTTTTGCGCTTTTCTTTAAAGATTCTAAAAAACCACGTTCGATTAAATTAGAATTCTTTAAATTAGAAACAAGATCTTTAAAGGAGATATTATTTTTCCTCGCATGTATTTCTTCAAGCTTATATTTATATATTTTTTTTAGAATACTTGCCATTATTTTAACTTATTAGATGTTTCAATTAATTTGTTTAGTGAAGCAATAGCATTGCCGCTATCAATCGATTCTTTTGCAATTTCTATTCCCTCAGATATATCCTTGCATTTATTTAATATCAATAGTCCAGCTGAGGAATTTAACAAGACTATATCTCGGTATTCATTTTTTTCTCCGTTTAGTACCTTTAAAAGTTCATGGGCATTTTCTTTTGGGTGCCCACCTTTAAGTTTACTGATATTTGTTTTATTTATACTATAGTCAGTAGAGCTTATTTCAAATTCTTTGCATTCTCCATTGCACAGTTCTGTAACATAGTTTTTGTCAGTTGTAGTCAATTCATCTAACCCGTCTTTCCCATGAACAACCCATGCTTTTTTTGATCCTAATTGATGCAAAGTTCTTGCGATGGGGTTCACCCATTTTTTGTCATAGACTCCTATTAAGTGATTTTTAACGTTACCTGGATTGCATAGGGGGCCCAGAAGATTGAAGATAGTTCTAACACCAAGTTCTTTTCTTGTGTTTGCAACATATTTAAAGCTTTGGTGATGCATTGGCGCAAACATAAAACATATATTCGTTTCTTCTATACACTTAGTTAAGCTACTTGGAGATAAGTTTATGTTAACTGATAACTCTGTTAATATATCTGAAGATCCAGATAGAGAGGATACGGATCTATTCCCATGTTTGGCCACATTGACCCCACACCCTGCCAAGACAAAAGCTACAGTAGTTGATATATTATAAGTCCCAAAACCATCGCCACCTGTCCCTACTATATCTATTGAGTTCTCGGGTATGACTATTTGCACCATCTTTTCTCTAATAGCAGAAACAGCACCTGAAATTTCATCAACACTTTCACCTCTTGATTTTAGCGCAATAAGGAAGCCTGCAATTTGATTTTCAGAAGCATCACCTGACATTATAACATTGAAGACATCTTTTGATTCTTGGAATGTTAGGATTTTTTTGTTTGTTATTAATTCAATATATTCTGATATGCTTGTCATTTAACTAGAGCTTTATATTATTTATTTAACAATTTTATTTTTTAAAAAATTTTTCAATATTTGATGGCCATATTCAGATGATATGCTTTCTGGATGAAACTGCAAGCCAAATACTGGTAAATTTTTGTGTGATATTGCCATTATACTGTTATCTTTTTCTGACCTTGCTATAATGTTAAGGCACTTTGGAACAGTTTCTTCCTTCACAGTAAGCGAGTGGTATCTTGTTGCATTAAAATTATTAGGAACATCATCAAATAGACTATGGTTTTTATGTATTATTTTATCAACCTTACCATGCATTAATAATTCTGATTTTATTATTTTTGATCCATAAGATTGCGAAATTGTTTGATGACCTAAGCAAATTCCTAAAATAGGTATTTTTTCACCTAACTTTCTAACTATATCTAGGGATATCCCGGCTTCATTTGGGGTGCATGGTCCTGGTGAAATAATTATTGCAGAAGCAATTTCTTTTACTTTATTAATCGTCGTTTCGTTGTTTCTAAAAACAGTTGATTCGTAGCCAATTTCTCCCACATAGTGAACTATATTGTAGGTAAAGCTATCATAATTATCGATGATGACTATCATATATTAGTTCCATTTTAAGCTTTAACCGTATCGATTTGCTATAATTTTTTATTAATTAATAACGCATCGTCAGCGGCATTAAACAGTGCTTTCGCTTTGGCAATACATTCATTATATTCACTTTCGGGATCTGAGTCAGCAACTATTCCAGCACCAGCTTGAACATACATTTGATTATTCTTAACAATAGCCGTTCTTAGAATAATGCATGTATCCATATTACCGTTTGCTGAAAAATAACCAACACATCCAGCGTAGATAGACCTTCTTTCTTTTTCTAATTCCTCAATTATTTGCATAGCACGTATCTTTGGAGCACCAGAAACAGTTCCTGCGGGAAAACCAGATTTTAAAACATCAATAGCCGTTAATTTGTCTTTAATTTTTCCTACTATATTTGATACAATATGCATAACATGACTATAATATTCTATAAAGAATTTATCGGTAACATTAACGGAGCCAACTTTAGAAACCTTACCTATATCGTTTCTCCCAAGATCTAGAAGCATTAAATGCTCCGCTAATTCTTTTGGGTCGTTTAGCAGCGAACTTGAATTTTCCTTATCTTCTTCTTCATTCCTGCCTCTTGGCCTTGTTCCAGCTATTGGTCTTAAGGTTACATTATCCTCGGATAATTTTATTAATATCTCTGGACTTGAACCAACAACTGAAAAGTCATCAAAGTTAAGGAAAAAAAGGAACGGTGAGGGGTTTATTCTTCTGAGTGATCTGTATAACGAGAATGGGTGTAATTCGAATTTTGATTTAAATTTTTGACTTAATACAACTTGAAAAATATCCCCTTCTTTAATGTAACTTTTAGCTTTTTTTACAATCGATATATATTCTTCTTTTTTTATATTTGATGTTATTTTTGTCTCTTTTTGGTTAGTTTTTATTTTTAAATGTTTTTTATGATTGGAATTAATTTTTCCTATTACTTCAGATATTTTTCTTTCAGATTCTTTTATTGCATCAAGGTAATCTATATTCTCTTTAAATCTTATTGGGATTATTATTGTAATTTCGTCTCTTACATTATCAAAGACAATCATTGTTGATGGTCTCATAAACATAGCATCTGGAAATTCGTTCTGCTCGGGCAATGTGTCTTTTATATTTTCTATTAACCTAATTGCATCATATCCTACGTAACCAAATATACCTGCTGACATTGGAGGTAATTCAGTTGGTAGGTTAATTTTAGAATTATCAACTAAATTTGATAAAGATTCAAATGTACCGAGATTTTGTTTTATGTAGAGATTAGAGTCATATTCGTTATCTTTTATATAAGCTTTGTTTCCTTGTGCTTTCCATATTAAATCAGGCTCAAGTCCAATAATAGAATATCTTCCTTTAACAGAACCTCCTTCAACGGATTCAAGTAAGAATGAGTGCTTAAAGGATTCAGAAAGCTTCATCATACTTGATACAGGCGTTTCCGTGTCAGATACAATTCTTTCCCATACAACTTGAGAGATTCCTTTAGTGTATTTTTCTTGACCTTCTTTATAATTATTTTCAGCCGGATTCATTTGTCTTCATACTTTTATTCATCATTATTTGGAAATAATTGATTTAGATTTTCTTGGTAGACAGTTACATCATATTTATTTTCTAATCCATTTATATAATTATCAAATAGATCATTATTCAACTGCTGCTCGAATGTTGCTTCGGTGAGCTTTGCGTCGGCATCAGACTGATCTTTTGATTTTATTTCTTCCTTTATGGTCAATATTATATTTTCATTATCAATAGGAGATTTGCCGGCAATAGTTGTATTTATACGAGAATTAAAAATTATTTTAATAAAATCATTTGAAAATATCTTAGATGGATTTTTTCTAGAAAATGGAAGGCTGGTGTTAACAGTAGCGCCAAGCTCATTTGCTGTTAAATTAATATTGTTTGTAGCTTGTATTTTATCTAATGTATTTTTTATATATAAACTTTCTTGTTTTTTCTCCTCTTCATCGATGATACTTCTTGCCAACTCCCCTTTAACAGAATCAAATGTTTTGGTGTACGGTGGATTGACATCTAATATATTTAACCATGTAAATGTATTACTATCTTCACTTTCCAAGACGTCAATATCTGTATTAATTTCATTTAAAAATAATAATTCTATTAATTTACTATCTTTCATTTCGTTGGGTAAATTACCTTCGTCATCTAAGCCCAATGAATTGATACCAGAGTAAGTTGAGTAAGCTTTAACATTTAATGAAAGGTCATTTGCTATTGAATTAAGTTGTTCGCCTGCGGCTCTTGCGTCTTCAATTACGTCATATAATTCAATAATTCTATCATCTGATTTATTTTCTAAGATTATTTCCTTAATACCAACCTCAACTTTATTAAATGGAAGCGTTTGTTCTTCCGTAACCTTATTAACATATATAATCGCGTAACCTAAGGCCCCTTTTGTTGGCTCACTATAGATATTTTGTTCAATCGAAAAAGCTAAACTAGCAATTATAGGGTCAGCTATTTTATCTTTTGTAACATTACCTATGAATATATCATTGGTTTCATAATTCAATTCAGATATTAGATTATTAATCTCTTTTTTGTATGTATTTTTATACGCTAATTCAGCTTCTGCTAGATTATTAAAAAGAAATTGATAAACTTCTCTCGTTTCTTTAACAAAATAATCATTTATATTATCTTCGTAATATAATTTTATTTCTTCCGCATTAACCTCAACAATTCCCTGAACGGATTTACGATTTAATGTAAGAATTTCAAAATCTCTTGTTTCATCTTTTATAAAATTATTTTGAAAATCTTTATAATATTTTTTTAGATCATTTTCTGAAGGATATTTTGTAATGAATTTCTTTTTAGGTAGAATAAAATATTCAACAACTCTTTCATTATTATCATAGCTATTCTTAGCCTCAATCATAACATTTGGTACCTTAAGGCCACTGCTTAAAATATTATAAAGTTGTTGTTTTTTTTCTGATTTAATTAACTGTTCAAAGAATGTCCTTTCATTATAGCCTGCATAACCAATTCTTTGTAAAAATATTTCTTTGTTAAATCTACCATCTTTGTAAAACGTAGCATCGGATGTTATTTTATTTGCAATAAACTGTTCTGACACTCCAAGTTTTAAGTTTTCAATTTCGCTTGCAGTAAGCCCATCTATTATCAATTTACGTAAAACTTCTCTATCGATGCCCATTGATATAGATTCTTCTTGTGTTATTACTCTTCCTATATTTCTAGAAATCATTGATAGCTGTTGATTATATTCATCGATATAATTTTCAGCAGTTAATTCAATCTTATCAATTTTTGCTATTATTCTACTGCCATAATTGCTAAAAATATCTTGAATTCCCCATACCGCAAAGCTTAAAACTAGAAGCCCAATAAAAATTTTAACTAATGGACCTGATATTGATTTTCTGAGTGTGTTTAACATTTTAAAAAAATTCCTAATTTCTAATAAAACTCAAATATAAATTATATGATAATAAATAGCTAATGATAATTGTATAATGTTAATTTATGTTATACTTATATCATTTTAATTGGAGTAAAAAAATGTCAAATGAACTTATTAAACCAATTATTGCCGGTAATTGGAAAATGAACGGCTTAGAATCTTCAATTGATGAGTTAGTAAAATTAATTGACTTAAGTTCCGAGATTATAGAATGTGATGTTATAATTATTCCCCCTTACACATTGTTAGATAGATTTAATAGTCTTCTTCGAAAAGATAAGTCAATATTAAAGCTCGGAGCTCAAGATTGTCATTATATGAGATCTGGCTCATACACAGGTTCTATATCAGCTGAAATGGTTAAGGATTTAGGCGTTCAATATGTTGTATTGGGTCACTCTGAAAGACGGATACAATACCACGAAACTAGTGAACTTGTGGCAAAAAAGGCAACAATAGCTCATTGTTCGAACTTAAAAACTATTATCTGTGTTGGTGAAAGTTTAGCTGATAGAAACAGCGGTAGGCATGAAGAGGCTATTCAGCATCAGTTAACCGACTCTTTGCCAAAGGGTTTTACAAATCTTAATACAATAATTGCATACGAGCCAATATGGGCAATTGGAGCAAATAATAGCGCTTCTGTTGTAGAAATAAGTCAGATGCATAGATTTATATCTTCATTATTGTTAAAATACTCGAAAGAAAATCATACATTGCCTATAATTTATGGAGGATCTGTGACACAATATAATGCTAAGGACATTATCAATATTGAATTTGTAAATGGACTATTAGTTGGCGGGGCGTCTTTAAAGGCAGATAGTTTTTTTGGTATCATTAACTCAATATAAATTATTTATTTATTTTGAATTGTTTATTTTTTGAATTTGTAGTAAAAATCTTTTATTAACTAACTAGGAATTATTTATGCAATCTATTCTTCTTATAATTCATTTAATTGTTGCTATAATTATGATTGTAGCAATTTTAATGCAAAGGTCAGAAGGCGGTGCTTTAGGAATAGGCGGCGGCGGAGGTTCTGGTGGCGGTGGGTTTGGTGGAATGCTAAAGGGAAGAAGTTCAGGCGGTAGCATCGTAAAATTTACTGTAATATTAGGTTCAATTTTCTTTATAACTTCAATCTCATTAACCGTTATTAATACGTTCAGTAAAAAATCTATACTTACAGAAGTGGAAATAAATAATACAGTAAACATGGATGCTGTTGAAGAGAATATTTCTATTGATAATCTTGTTAAAGATCTATCACCTTCCGTTCCAATTTCTCAATAATACAAATTTTTTTTCATTATCCTATTTAAATGTTTTGCATTTACATAAATTTTGGTAATATACAATACCATGACACATTATATATTCATAACGGGTGGCGTGGTATCATCATTAGGCAAAGGTCTATCTTCAGCTTCTCTCGCATCCTTGCTTCAAGGTCATGGTTATAAGGTAACATTAAGAAAATTAGACCCTTATCTTAACATAGATCCTGGAACTATGAATCCTACCCAACATGGTGAGGTTTTTGTAACAGACGACGGTGCTGAAACAGATTTGGATCTTGGTCATTACGAAAGATTTACAGCTGTTTCTGCAACAAAAAATGACAATATTACTAGTGGAAAGATATACCAAAATATTATTCAGAAAGAGAGAAGGGGTGATTATTTGGGTGCAACCGTCCAAGTAATACCTCATGTTACTGATGCGATAAAAAAATTTATTACAAACAACACTGAAGAATGTGATTTTGTATTATGTGAAATTGGAGGCACGGTAGGGGACATCGAAGCCTTGCCATTCTTCGAAGCTATAAGACAGTTAAAGTACGAACTAGATCCTTATCAGTCAATTTTTATTCACCTAACTCTACTTCCTTTTATTGCTGCATCAGGTGAACTTAAAACCAAACCAACTCAACATTCCGTTAAAGAGCTTAGGTCAATTGGTGTGCAGCCAGATATTTTACTTGTAAGGTGCGATAGAGAAGTTCCTCTTGATGAGAGAAAAAAAATTGCATTGTTTTGTAATGTAAAAGAATCACGTGTCATTCAAGCTATTGACACTTCCAATATATATAATGTTCCAATTTTATTACACAAAGAAGGTCTTGATAGAGAGGTTTTAAGTGCTTTTAATTTAGATTCTCAAAAAAAACCAAATATAGATAAATGGTATAAAATATCTGAAAATGCAAAATCTTTAGAAGATTCTGTAAACATAGTGATCGTTGGAAAATATGTTCAGCTGCAGGATGCCTATAAGTCTTTGGCAGAAGCTTTGTATCACGGTGGCCTTATTAATAAGATTAAGGTTAATATAAAATGGTTAGATTCTGAAGTCTTAGAAAACAAAGATCCAAGTGAATATCTATTAAATGCTCACGCAATTCTTGTTCCAGGTGGTTTTGGCAAAAGAGGAGTGGAAGGAAAGATTAAAGCTATTAATTTTGCTAGAACTAAAAATATTCCATTTTTTGGAATTTGTTTTGGAATGCAAATGGCTGTCGTTGAAATGGCTAGAAATTTATTATACTTAGAAAATGCAAATTCAACGGAATTTGGTAAAACAGATGAGCCAGTAGTTGACCTAATGTATGAGTGGACTAAAGATAGCAAAATTGAAAAAAGAGTTCAAGATAATGATCTTGGCGGTACAATGAGGTTAGGTGCATATAATGCTTGTTTGGCGATAGGTAGTAAAGTAGAAAAAATTTATAAAAAAGAGGTTATATCTGAGAGACACCGTCATCGTTTCGAGGTGAATAGCAAATATTGCGATCAATTTAAAAAAGTCGGTGTATCTTTTTCTGGAATGTCTCCTGACAACAAGTTGCCTGAAATTGTTGAAATTAATGATCATCCTTGGTTTATTGGGGTTCAGTATCATCCTGAATTGAAGTCAAGGCCATTTGATCCGCACCCTTTATTTGTGTCATTTGTATTGGCTGCTTTAGAGCAAAGTAGATTAGTTTAACATGATGATTGTTTGTTGATTAATATGAATGTTACTATAGATATAATTAAAATGGTAATTTAGATGCATGATTTACAATTAATAAGAGATAATCCGGCAGATTTCGATAAATGTTTATTGAAGAGAAATTTACCGCCCGTGAGTTTACAGATTATTACCTTAGATAAAGAAAAAAGACTATTATTAACTGAATTGCAAGAGTTTCAAAATAATAGGAATCTACTTTCAAAGCAAATTGGAAAGATTAAATCTTCCGGGTCTAGTGAGCAGGCGGATTTGTTAATTAATAATGTTAACAAACTAAAAGATAATATTTTATCTCATGATTTAATTATAAAAGAAATTACAAAAAAATTGAATGATATATTGTATAGTTTGCCAAATAATCCATTTGATGAAGTACCTATTGGTTCCGATGAAAATGATAATATAGAAATTGAGGGCAAGAGGTTTGGTGATCTTAATAAGCAAGATTTTGTTGTTCAACAACATTTTGAAATTAAAGGTTTTGAAGAATTTATAGACTTTGAAACTGCATCGAAATTGTCAGGATCAAGATTTGTTCTTTTAAAAGGTCCTATAGCCCGTCTCGAAAGAGCTCTTGGTCAATTTATGCTTGATACTCATATCGAAGAACATGGTTACACTGAAGTTTCAGTACCTTTAATAGTTAATAATAATGTTATGTTCGGAACGGCACAATTGCCAAAATTTAAGGAAGATCAATTTCAAGTTATGGTTAACGCTGATGAAACTCAGGTTAATGGTGGGGCTCTAGCTAACGAAGATACTAAAAAATGGTTAATACCAACTGGTGAAGTCCCGTTAACAAATATTGTTAGAGAGCAAATACTAGATTTAGATCAGTTGCCATTACGTTTTACAGCATTAACACCTTGTTTTAGAGCTGAGGCTGGAGCAGCTGGAAAAGATACTAGAGGTATGATCAGGCAGCATCAATTCAATAAAGTTGAATTGGTTTCGATAATAAAACCAGATCAATCTGCCGTTGAGCATGACCGTATGTTAAATTGTGCTGAGAATATATTGAAGAAATTAGATTTACCTTACCGTGTAATGTTGCTTTCAACGGGTGATCTAGGTTTTTCTGCTAAAAAAACATATGACATAGAAGTTTGGCTTCCTGGCCAAAAAAAATATCGTGAAATTTCCAGTTGTTCAAATTGTGGTGACTTTCAAGCCAGGCGAATGAATTCTCGCTACAGAAACGAAAACGGACAATTATCTTTTGTTAATACATTAAATGGTTCTGGTATTGCTGTCGGACGAGCCTTGGTAGCAATTCTTGAAAATTATCAGACCGCAAACGGATCCATCGAAATACCAAAGGCATTAAGGAAATATATGAATAATATAAATAGTATTGACGTATTAAATTAAGAGATAATAAATGAATACCGAAAAGTATAGAATATTAATTACTAATGACGATGGCTACGCTTCAGAAGGTATTAAATTATTGCATGACGCTGCAAAGGTCTTTTCTGATGACGTAACAATAATTGCTCCTGCCGATGAGCAAAGTGGTAAATCGCAAGCGTTGACACTGTCAAATATAATTAGATTAAATAACATTAAAGACAAAGAATATACTATATCTGGAACGCCTGCTGATTGCGTCATGGTCGCTCTTAGAAAAATTATGTTTGATAAAAAGCCAACGTTAATATTATCTGGTGTCAACAGGGGGCAAAACCTTGGTGATGACCTTAATTATTCAGGAACCGTTGGATCTGCCATGGAAGGTGCGATGCATAACATAAAATCAATTGCATTTAGCCAGGTATTTAATATACATAATCCTGGCATTTATTCGTTCGCACCGGCAAAGAAAAACATTGAAGCGGTTATAGATAGATTGTTAAATACCAAATATAATAACAATATTGTTATGAATGTGAATTTTCCAGATATTTCTGAATCTAATTTGGATATAAGTTATACCTTTCAAGGAAAAAGAGATGCCCCAGCTCATCTTCTTGAAGAAAGAACCGATCCTAGGGGCAATACATACTATTGGGTTGGTTTTAAAAGAGGTGAAGGTGGTACTCTAGAGGGTTCTGACTTAAAAGCCATTCACGATGGTAAAATTTCTATTACACCAGTGCAACCTAATAGAACAGACTATAATATTTTGAGTAAAATATCTTAATTTGAAACAAGTTGTTAACTAAAGTATGGTAATTATATACCCTTATTCTAAAGGGTCTAATTATGAACAGTAACTCATTGTCAAAAATTAATAAATACCTCTACCTTGTTATTACGCTGTCCATGGCACTGTTATTTGTTGCTTGTAGTGGTGATGTTAAGCGACTTGGTGAATCAGATAGATTCCTTTATAAAAATGTAACAAATACTCCGAGTTCTTATAAAGGTAGAAATTCTTATAATGAAAATAAAATTGAATTTAGTAATGATGTTTCGTCTAATAAATTGCTCCCAGAAAAAATAACGATTATTGTTCAAAGAGGAGAGGATATATATTCCATCTCAAGGCAATACGATACATCGGTTGATAATATTGTCAGTCAAAATTTAATTAGCTATCCTTATAAATTAAGGGTTGGTCAAAAAATAATCATTACGACCAATGCTGATAATTTAGATTCATCTATTAGGAATATTGAAGAATCGAGCGTGCAAAGAGATGATTACTACATAGTAAAGAGCGGTGATAATTTATCATTAATTGCAAATAAATATAACATTGATGTAAATTCTCTTACTCTTTTTAACAACATCAATGATCCAGGAATGATTTATATCGGGCAAGAATTAGCTATTCCTAAAACTGACCAAATGTATAATTTAAGTCAAAAAAAATCTACTCCTATTAACTTAGAAGAAGAATTTCAAGAACAAAATATAATAGGTAATGATGTATCTAAAGTTCAGAAAATTAACTTTAGGTGGCCGGTTAAAGGTAGGGTAGTGCATGGTTTTTCCGATTTAGTTAATGGGGAAGTAAATCAAGGTATAAATATATCAGTTCCAGTAGGCACTTCTATTAAAGCTGCGGAAGAAGGTATTGTACTTTTCTCTGGCGCGGAGGATGGATTAGGAAACGTAGTCTTAATTAAACATAATAATGGATGGATTACTAGCTATAGGCACCTTAGTGAATATTTGGTTTTAAGAGAAGCTGTTGTAAGCAGGGGGCAAATTATAGGAAAATCAGGTAAAAGCAATGATCTTGATACGCCTCAATTGCATTTCGGGATTAAAAAGAATTCTGTTAATATGAATCCAAAAGATTATTTACCAAAGTAAAGCTCTTAATCGAGTTCTATTGAATTTTGTCCTGCAAGATTATTTATAAACTGCCACGCAACTCTTCCGGATCTAGACCCTCTACCTGCCGCCCATGAAATTGCTAGTTTATTGAGATCTTTTTTATCTATGTTTATTTTATAGTATTCTGCGTAAGATTTAATCATTTCTAAATAATCGGACTGAGAACAATTGTGAAAACCTATCCATAAACCAAATCTATCTGATAGTGAAACTTTTTCCTCAATAGATTCATTAGGATTTATTGCAGTTGAGCTTTCGTTTTCTATCATATCCCTTGGCATTAAATGCCTTCTATTAGACGTTGCGTAAAATATAACATTTTTAGGTTTTCCCTCTAAGCCACCTTCAAGAGCCGCTTTAAGTGATTTGTATGTTGTGTCATCGCCATCAAAAGATAAATCATCGCAAAAGACGATAAAACTATAATCTACATGTTTCTTTAAGTGCCCTAAGATTATAGGTAAATCTTCAATGTCTTCCCTATGCACTTCTATAAGTTTTAGAGAATTTGTTTTTGATAAACTAATTTCGTGATGTATTGCTTTTATTATTGAACTTTTTCCCATTCCACGGGAACCCCATAGCAAAGCATTATTTGCTGGTAATTTTTTGGAAAACTGTTTTGTATTATCATGAAGAATTTTGATATTTAAATCTATACCTTTTAGAAGCTCTATAGGAATTCTATTCACTTCATTTATTTCAGAAAATGATTTAATTTCTGAATTCCATAAGTAAGCATTTGAATTGCCCCATTTTGGTTCTATAGGTTCTTTTGGTGACAATTTTTCTAAGGCTAATCTTATTAGTTCTAGTTCAGATATAGCTTTATTTAATAATTCTTTTTCCATTTTTATCTCTAACAAATAAATATCAAAAGATATTTACAACATTCTTATTAAGAATAATAGCATATTTTAAAAATATTAATTTAATTACCCTTTATTATCGTATAATTTTAAACTATATGTAATCTTATAATATTTATAATTTATAGTTTGTAATTTTTTTTTAAAATATTTCTTTAGTTTATATTTTAAAATCAGACAATTAAAAGAGGTTTAGATGTTGATTAATAATGCATATGCCGCCACTCCAGCGGCTGGTGGAGGAGATATATTCCTTCAACTTTTACCCTTTCTGTTAATTTTTGTTATTATTTATTTTTTAATTCTTAGACCACAGCAAAAAAGAGTTAAGGCTCACCGAGATATGGTTCAAGGTATTCAAAAAGGTGATACAGTTGTCACTCAAGGTGGAATCTTAGGAAAAGTAACTAAAGTAATTGACGCCAATGAGGTGCAAATTGAAATAGCAGAGAATGTTAAGGTTAAGATTATAAGAAGCATGATAGCTGAAGTTAGAAGTAAATAATATAATTTTCTAGGACATATTTATGCTTTATTTCTCAAAATTTAAAATTACTTATATCATAGTTATATGCGTGATTGGTTTTTTCTTAGCATTGCCCAATTTTTTCGATGACGATAAAATTAGTGATTTTTCTAATATACTGCCTTCAAATAAAATTAATCTTGGGTTAGATTTAAGAGGTGGGTCGCATTTATTACTTGAAGTAGATGTTAACTATATAGTTAATGAGAAATTAGAGTACTTATTGGATGAAACTAGATTAGCCCTAAGGAAGTCTAAGATAAACTATAAGAATCTATTGGTTAGGAATAACATTTTAAGTTTTATTTCTTTAAAAGAATCTCAATCTAAACAAGTCGAAGAAGTTATAGCTGACATTGATTTAAATATTTCAGGTAACTCTAGTTTGGATAAATCTTTCTTAATTGTTCTAAGGAAGGAAAATAATTTATATAATATATCGCTTACAGATCTAGCTATAGATAGCTATCTTTCTACGGCGGTCGATCAATCAATAGAAATCGTTCGCAGACGTATCGATGAATTAGGAACAAAAGAACCTACAATTCAAAGGCAAGGTAAGGATAGGATTTTAATTCAAGTTCCTGGGCTAGATGATCCTGCTAGACTAAAGTCATTATTAGGGCAAACAGCTAAATTAACATTTCATGTGGTTAATATGAATGCTTCTGAAGACAATATACCTGCGGGATCTAAATTATTATATAATAATGATGATCCTAAGCTAGCTTTTGTTGTTAAAAAAAGATCAATTATTAGTGGTGAAAATTTAATTGATTCTCAACCAGGTTTTGATAGCCAGACAAATCAACCAATTGTAAATTTTAGATTTGATACAGCAGGTGCAAAATCGTTTGGCAAGATTACTGCTCAGTATGTTGGGAAACCTTTTGCCATTGTTCTGGATGATGTTGTTATTTCTTCACCTATCATAAATGAGCCTATATTAGGTGGTTCAGGCCAGATATCAGGAGACTTTACACTGGAGGAGGCGAATGATTTATCTATATTATTAAGAGCAGGAGCTTTGCCTGTACCTTTAATAATACTAGAAGAAAGAACTGTTGGTCCTGGTTTAGGAGCGGACTCCATAAGTGCTGGTAAAGTTGCTGCAGCAATAGGCTTATTAGCTGTACTTGTATTTATGGTACTGTCTTATGGTTTATTTGGATTTTTCTCTAATGTAGCATTGTTATTAAATATCGTATTTATAGTTGGTGCTTTATCACTGCTGCAAGCAACTTTAACGCTTCCTGGTATCGCTGGTATTATATTAACAATCGGAATGGCTGTTGATGCGAATGTTCTAATTTATGAACGTGTCAGAGAAGAAATCAGGAATGGTAAGCTTCCGATTAATGCTTTAGATAGTGGTTACAAGAGAGCTCTTGGGACCATACTTGATGCAAATATAACAACATTTATTGCTGCTGTTATATTGTTTCAAATGGGTTCAGGT
>JABIEF010000076.1 GCA_018651345.1 Rhodobiaceae bacterium | reverse complement strand
CCCCTGATGCAGCAACATCAAGCATAGATGTAACGTCATCAGTTAAATCTAAAGCAGGGTCACTAAATAAAATATTGTCATTTTTTTGTAAAAGCACTTTTATTTGTTTTGCCTGAATTAGCTCGCCAATAATTTTTTGCATTGCTTGTCCATTAGCAGAAAAAACTTGCTGAGCTGTTTCTTCTTGAGCTTGTTGGATTTTTCCAGCTAAAAATTCTAAATCCTTCCCTTTGTCTTGAATATCTTTTTGCATTTGAGCAATTTCTGCTTGAGATAAAGTCTCTAAATCTTTCTGAAGATTTTCAGCAATACTTTGTCTTTCTGCCTGAAGAGACTGTGCTTCTTCAAGATTAGAAGCATAATCAGCATCTTCTTCAAGCGCTTTAAATGCATCTGCAGCAGCCTGAGTAGACAATACTGCTGTTCTCATGTCTATTACAGCCATTCCATCAACAGCAAATACTGGTACTGATAAGACCAGAACTAAAAATAAATTAAATTTCAATACGTTTTTCATAATAACCCCTTAATTGGTGTGCCCATTTTATATCAATTAGAATACATTGCCTACAGTGAATTGGAATTCCTTTGTCTCTTCATACTGGCCAGCATTAGTTGGTTTTGCTATAGCAAAACTCATTGGACCAAAGCCAGTTACAAACGTAACACCAACACCATAAGAATACCTTAATTCATCAATTGATGGTTTATAACAATTAAATTGATACTCTTTACAGTTATCTGAAAAGACATTACCAAAATCAAAGAAGAAAGCAGACCTCATTGATCTTTGATCCTCAATAAATGGAAGTCTAAATATTAACTGGAAGCTACCTTCAATTTTTACATTTCCGCCAATTGAAACTCTTTTGTTATATTCTGAATTAGCATATGGGTTAAGATATGGCGCATCCGGAATTAAGTCACCGTCTGTATCTATTAGATTTGGGCAGCTACCTTCTGCATAATTGAACTCATAACAAGGCGCTTCTGTGCTCCTTGGCCCCAATGTATTTGATTCAAAGCCTCTGAGTGATCTAGGCCCACCTGCGTAGAAATTTTGAAAGAAAGGTGTTTCTTTGGTATCTCCAAAGGTTGATAAATAACCAATCTCTCCATTGAAACCAAAAACCAAATCTCGACCTAGAGGCTGATAGAATTTTTGTCTTAAGTTAATTCTATAATAATTTAAGTCACTTCCTGGTATTGTTGCTGAAATACTCACAGCAGTAGATGCCCCATCTGTTGGATACATTCCTCTATTTAATGTAACTCTTTGCCATTGCGTTTGAAGATTTAATGTTTCAAATATGCTTCCCTCTGCATTTACAAAGTCCCATATCTCCCTAGCAGGCTGTGTTCCTACGCTGATATCTGTTTTGTCGTAAGTAAGACTTAAATTTAATCTTTGTGTATCTGATATAGGCCAACCATATTGAATGCCGATACCATTCGAATTGGTGAGGTAATTAGCAACATTGTACTCACCATAATCTGTTTCTCTAAAGTAAGCGTTATAGCCCAAGCTAACTCCATCTTTTGTTGCAAAGGGATCAAGGAATGAAAGATTATATTGTTCACTATAGACATTCTTATTGATACCAATTGATACAGTATTACCGGTTCCTAGAAAATTTTGTTCTTGAAGATTAAACCCGAGCATAAGACCAAAGTCACTATATCCAATATTTCCACCAATAGAGCCAGTATTTTCTTCTTCAACACTGTACATAATATCTATTTGATCATCTGTTCCAACCACGGGAATGGTTTCAACATTGACTTCTTTAAAATATCCAAGCCTTTCTAATCTTATTTTTCCAGCTTCAATGCTATTATCAGATGACCAGGCACCCTCAAACTGCCTCATCTCTCTTCTCAGCACATAATCTTGAGTAAGATTATTGCCTGCAAATAAAATTTTTCTTGTATAAGTTCTTTTTCCTGGAATTACAGAAAATGTAATTTTTACGTCTTGCGAATCATCATCAACAACTGGATTACCACTGACTTCAGCAAAGGCATAGCCTTGGTTACCCAAAACATTAGTAAAAAATTCTTCTATACTAGTAATTTGTGCTTGAGAATAAATTTGATCCTTTAAAGTATTCGTTATTTCTTCGTAAACTTCGTCGCCAAAAGGCAAATCTCCAACAACCTCAACATCATTGATAGTGTATTGCTCACCTTCAAAAATATTAAAATTTATAAAAATGGATTTTTTATCTTTTGATAGGCTGATTTCTGAAGACTCTATAGAAAACTTAAGATAACCCCTGTTTAAATAAAATGATTCTAAACTCTCAATATCGCCTTTTAATTTTTCTCTTGAGTAAGCATTATCATTTGAAAGAAAAGAAAAGAAAGAGCCAGATGATAATTCAAAGCCATCTAATAAATCTTCATTTGAAAAGAGCTCATTACCAATAATGTTAATGCTTTCAATTGTTGCACTTTTTCCTTCATCAACTTCAATAATAAGCTCTAATCTATTTCTAGGTTTCTTGACTTCCTCAATATCAACCCCTGCACCATATCTTCCATTTGAAGCATAAGACCTAACTAGCTCAGATTTTACCTTTTCAAGCGTTGATCTTTTATAGACCTCACCCTCTTTAATTCCAACACCATCTAAACTTTCTAATAATTGTTCTGTTTTTAGTGCCTTATTTCCAGAAATGTCTATAGCTGAAATAGATGGTCTCTCTTGGACAACAATAATTAGTGTATTGCCATCTTTAGCTATTTGAATATCATCGAATTGTTCTGTAGCAAAAAGTGATCTTGTAATATCCGTTGATTTTCTTTGATCTATGTTGTCGCCCACGCTTATTGGGATAACATTAAAAATACTCCCAGTAGAGACTCTTTGTAATCCTATAATTCTAATATCGCTTACAAGAAAGTCATCAAAGGCAAAAAGCTGAGTTGATATCATTAACCCAAGAATATAAATTTTAAATGTTTTCAATTAACTTCCTAAAAAAATCTTGAAACGTCGTTAAATACTGCAAATATCATCAACATACCTACAAGAATTGCACCGCCGCTATAAATATAGTTTTCTACTTTTTCTGACAAAGGTTTTCCTCTCAATGCTTCAATACCAAGTAGTGTGAGTTGCCCACCATCAAGCACTGGTATTGGTAGAAGATTTAACACAGCAAGACTTATACTTAACAATGCCATAAGATACATAAATGGAAGGAGGCCTGCCTGGGCAGTATTACCTGCCATTTCAGCAATACCTATAGGCCCACTTAGATTTTCAGTACCCATATTGCCAGTTAGCATTTTTCCAATGAATTGTAATGTTTTCTTGCTTAGGTTATAAGTTTCAAAAACGCCTTTGTATATTGATTGTATGAGAGTTCTACTAGTTCCAAATGTTATTCCCAAAACTCCAAATTCAAGACCTTCTTCATTTGTTATAGAGCCAACCTTTACAGGGATTTGCATTAATTCATTATTCCTTTGGATGCTAAATAATGCAGTAGAGTTTGGGATTGCAGAAACTACTTCTCTGATATCACCAGCAAATAATATTTGCTTACTATCAATTTTTGTAACTATGTCATTTGGCTTAAGCCCTGATAATTCAGCTGCCCCACCCGAAAGAACCTGTCCAACAATAGGCCTCATTTTATTTTCCACGGTAAGACCAAGATATCCTAGCGGGTTAGCCTGAGATTCTG
>JABIEF010000075.1 GCA_018651345.1 Rhodobiaceae bacterium | reverse complement strand
TATACCAATTAGATGGCATAAGTAGTAGATAGATAAGTCGAATACCCGCTATGCTCTCAGGTAATCAATCATGTTCTTTAGTACGTCTACTGAATGTTTAGCTAAACCCATTGAACTATTACACGGGTTACATATCCATCCTCTAATTTTATATCAGCTCCTAGCTCTTGAAGTGCGTTAAGATGCAAATCAACTGGTCTTGTCCCGATTGCACAGCCTCCTGGTAATGAAACTTTTGCCCTTCCTGTTCTCGCTAACAATGGACCGATTACCCAAAATCCTGCTCTCATTTTAGATACAAGCTCGTATTTAGCAAAAAAATTAGAAATTTTTGGAACGCTAACATGCATTGTAACGCCACTAATTTTATCACCAAAACCTTGTGATCCTCTCCCATCTATTGTAATGTTTGCGCCAAGGTCTCCGAGTATTCGTGATAATAAAGTTATGTCTGCTAAATGGGGAATATTCTTTAACGTTAGGGTTCCTTCGGATAATAGGCTGGCAATCATTAATGGTAGAGCTGCATTTTTAGCCCCAGAAATAGGTATTGACCCTATTAATTTAGTACCACCAATGATTTTAATTCTATCCATCTAAACTAACTTCTCGTAATAAATAAATTGATTATTTTCTATCTAGATCTTGTTTTGTATTTTTATCTATCTGCTTTGCAAGATTTATTTTTATTCTGTCTTTCGATTGCGTTTTTCTTCGCTTTAAATTTTCTCTAAGCGCCTCACTTAATATATCCTTATCTTTTTTTTTATTGTCCATATTGTATTTCTTTGTAAATTATAATTTCTTAAAGTAAAGATACAAACCTAATAATATCTAACAAAATAATTATATATTTGCTATATAATATCTTGTATGGCAATTATATTCCATTCGCCGCAGTAGCTCAGTGGCAGAGCGCACCCTTGGTAAGGGTGAGGTCGAGTGTTCAATCCTCTCCTGCGGCACCATATGTGCCATATTTTGTATACTTTAAACTAATATAGTATAAAATATTAGATATCAAACTGATATTTTAATAGTGATTAATATATATTGCAAAATGAAAAAAAAATTAACTATCATTGCTAATACACCATCAATTAATACTAGGCTCCTACTTGACCAAACCGCGCTTGGCGCAAAATCTATACAATCTAATTTAATTGACGTCCAACATTATGAAGCCTCCAAGGCAGACCATAATTGTGTACTAAATTCTTCTGGAATAATAATTGGAACTACTGAAAATCTTGGTTATATGAGCGGAATGATAAAAGACTTCTTTGATCGAATTTATTATGAGTGCCTAGAAAAAACGGAAGGGCTACCTTATGCTATTTATATTAGAGCTGGTCATGATGGGACAAGTACTGATATGAATATCAAAAAAATAATTACTGGATTAAAATGGAAACAAATACAAAAACCAGTTATTTTAAAAGGCGATTGGAATCAAGAATTTTCCCAACAATGTCATACCTTAGGCGCGACAATGGCAGCAGGAATAGAATCTAATATATACTAACTAATACCATACTAAAAAGGCGATGTAATCAATGGATTTTGAGAATAATATAACTTTAGAACAGAAACATAATTCAGTCCCTATCTATATAATAGAATTAAAAAAATTTCCTGAAGCCATTAGTAGTAATCCTCTAGCCATGCAATGGATTTTATCAAATCAGTATGAAGCAAAACCCGGAAAATCCCTTATAATTCCTGACGCCAAGGGAAATATTGTATCTGTATTAATCGGAAAAGAAGAAGAAAATAGCCCATATAATGGGCTGAGTATGTATCTACTTCCTAAAATACTACCCGAAGGTTCATACTATTTTGCAAATAATAAAGAAAAAGTGAGTTTAGCTGCATACAGTTGGTTAATGAGCAATTACAACACATCAAGTATTTCAAAAAGTGAATCTAACGTAAGGTTAAATGTGGATGATCCATTGCTAAGAGATGATGTCTGCAATATTGCTAGCGGTTGTGCTCTTGCAATTGATATGATAAACCAGCCTGCTAATATTATGAACCCTGAAAAAATGTCATCAGAAATTTTCAAAATTTCAAAAAAATTTAATGCTAATACAAAAGAAATAGTTGGCGATGAATTATTAAAGCATAATTTTCCTTTAATTCATGCAGTTGGTAGGGCTGGAGAGTATGAACCACGAATTATAGACATGAAATGGGGCAACTCAAATGATCCAAAGATAACTTTAGTTGGCAAAGCGGTTACCTTTGATACAGGTGGACTGAATATAAAACCTGGCAATGCAATGTCAATCATGAAGAAAGATATGGGAGGTGGCGCGAACATACTAGGCCTCGCTTGTATGATTATGCATGCTAATTTAAAAATCAACCTTCGTGTGATCATCCCTATTGTAGAAAATAATATAAGTTCAAATTCATTTAGGCCAGGAGATATTTTAACGAGTAGAAATGGTAAAACTATCGAAATTGGCAATACCGATGCAGAAGGAAGATTGATATTAGCCGACGCATTAGCGTTAGGTGATGAAGATAGTCCTGAAATAATGATTGATATGGCAACATTAACAGGGGCCGCTAGAGTAGCCCTTGGACCTGAATTGCCTCCTTTTTATACAAAAAATAAAATTATGGCTAACGATCTAATGGAGATATCGTTAGAAGAGGAAGACCCTATATGGCATATGCCTTATTGGGAGCCTTATAGCAATTGGTTAAATGAGGATTTAGCAGATATCAACAATGCACCAGCTAAGCCATTCGCTGGATCAATTGTAGCTGCAGAATTTCTAAAAAGATTTGTGAAAAAAACTAACACTTATATACACTTTGATATCTATGCATGGAATCCTGGATCGCATAGGTTCTCTTCCAAGGGAGGGGCCGCGCAAGGTATTAGAACTCTATTTAGTTTCTTAAAGAAAAATTATAATTAGATAAATTTCTAATATATATTTTATATGATGGTCATTTGAATGAAATTTTTTACTGGTCAAAGATTAAAAATTATCGATAATTATACTCCGATTAAATGCAGTCCTAACATAGATTCTGAAACAGTGTCAGAAGCATTGTATGGTGAAAATTTTATATTAAAAAAAATATTTAAAAATTGGTTGTGGGGAGAATTAGAAAGCGATCATTATGAAGGATTTATTTCCATTCATTCGATATCGGATGAAGAGGATGAACATACGCATTATGTTTCAGAATTAAGAACGTATATGTATTCTAAGCCAGATATAAAATCAGTAACAACAGGTATTTTAAGCATCAATTCATTAATAACAGTGGTTGATGAAGTTAGAGGTTTTTCAAAGATAAGTAATAATAGTTATATTTTTACTAAGCATATAGATCTAAAATCAAAAAAAAATAATAATTATATAGACACCGCAATTAAGTTTACAAACACCCCCTATAAATGGGGAGGAAGAACAAGTTTCGGGATTGATTGTTCTGGATTGGTACAATTATCGTTAATGAATTCAGGTTATGAGTGTCCTAGAGATAGCAATCTACAAAAACAAGTATTGGGTAAAAATATCCCATTAGAAACCTGTTTTAATAACCTAAAAAAAGGAGATATTATCTTTTGGGAAGGACATGTTGGCATCATGGTTTCCGATAAGAATATAATTCATGCGAACAGCTTCTCAATGGATACAAGAATTGAAAAACTTACAGATGCGGATAGCAGAATAAGCCAAAATAGCAACAAGATTTGTGAAATTAAGAGGATTATAGCATAATATTATCAAATATTATATCTAACTATTAATGCTTAACGACGAAGAAACTAATTCTTTCGTATAATCATTTTTTGGATTTTGAAGTATATCAGTTGCGCTCCCGTATTCAATTATTTTCCCTTTATTCATTACAATAACTTTATCTGCAATAGAATTTATAACTTTCAAATCATGGCTAATGAAAATATATGATAAATCATATTTAATGCGTAAATTTTGCAATAATTTAATAATTTGCAATTGTATAGAGACGTCCAATGAACTCGTTGGCTCATCTAGCATAATAAATTTTGGTTTTAAAATTAAGGCACGTGCAATCGCTATTCTTTGCCTTTGACCTCCAGAAAATTCGTGTGGGTAACGATCTTTAGCTGAAATATCGATACCAACATCACATAAAGCGTTACACACACGAAGCTCTCTCTCGCTTTTAGTTAGATTTATTTTTTGAGCTATCAAACCTTCTTCGACTATTTGTTCTACAGTCATTCTTGGAGATAAAGATCCATAGGGATCTTGAAAAACAACTTGAATATCGCGTCGATATTTTCTTAATTCTCTAAATGATTTGCCATCTATATAATCTTGATTGAAACGTATCTTTCCCTTACTTGATATTAACCTTATAATAGCAAGTCCTAATGTTGTTTTTCCTGATCCAGATTCGCCAACTATTCCTAAAACTTCACCCTTGCGCAGAAAAAAAGATACATCATCAACGGCTTTTAAGTAATGTGATCTTCGATTAAATATACCTTTTTTTATTGGGTACCAAACCTTTAAATTATCTACTTTCAATATACATTCCGATGAAGACAAGTCTTTTTCATAATTCTTCTC
Source organism: Rhodobiaceae bacterium (assembly GCA_018651345.1). Classification (GTDB taxonomy): domain Bacteria; phylum Pseudomonadota; class Alphaproteobacteria; order Rhizobiales; family TMED25; genus CAJIYR01. The sequence continues at coordinate 27,904 of JABIEF010000075.1, read as the reverse complement.
TAATTGTGACCCAAGTAGATGTTTTGTATAATCATGTTGAGGTTTTAATAGTATCCTTCCGGTATCACCATTCTCAACTATTACACCATCTTTCATAACACAAACTTCATCAGAGAAATTTTTTACGATACCTAGATCATGTGTTATAAGTAATATAGACATTCCTATTTCATCTTGTAATTTCTTCAACAATTTAAGTACCTTAAATTGTGTTGTAACATCTAAAGCAGTCGTTGGTTCATCTGCTATTAGTAATTTTGGTTCATTTGCTATAGCGATAGCAATCATAATTCGTTGCCTCTCACCCCCAGATAATTGGTGTGGAAAACTTTCTAACTTATCAGGTACGTTTTTTATACCCACCTTATGCATTAATTCAATTGTTAATGATTTTGCTGACTTATAGGAATGTCCTTTATGTAATACAATTATCTCAGCTATTTGTTTTTGTATTTTATGTAATGGATTCAGTGAAGACAAAGGTTCCTGAAAAATCATTGACATCTCATTCCCTCTAATCTTATCCATATCCCTAGGAGGAACTTTTATTAAATTTTCTGAATTAAATACTACTTTGCTTGATTTGCTAAGAATAGCTGAGCTAGGCAGTAATCCCATTATAGAAAGTGCAGTTAAAGATTTCCCAGAACCAGACTCTCCAACCAAAGAAATAGTCTGCTTTTTCCTTATTTTAAAATTCACATTATCTAAGATATTAATCTCATTCTTATTTTGCATAAAAGATAATGATAAATTTGATATTTCTAGTAGATTTTTATTTGTAGTAATATTATTTATCATTTAAAAATCTTTCTTGGATCAAACGCATCCCTAACCGATTCTCCTATAAATATTAATAAACTTAAAATAATAGCAATCCCAAAGAAACCCGAAAGGCCGAGCCAAGGAGCATGTATATTATTCTTTCCTTGCGCTAATAATTCACCAAGTGATGGCGAACCAGGTGGCAAACCGAATCCTAAAAAGTCTAACGATGTAAGGGTTACTATTGATCCATTTAATAGAAAAGGAATAAAAGTTAATGTTGCAACCATTGCGTTAGGTAATAAATGTTTAAACATTATCTTAAAGTTTGTAACACCCAATGCCCTTGCAGCTGTTACGTATTCAAAATTCCTCGCCCTTAAAAATTCCGCCCTAACAACTCCAACCAAAGAAACCCAGGAAAATAATAAGAGTATAAAAAGTAAAAGCCAGAAACTAGGAACAATTACAGAAGAAATTATAATAAGTAAATATAGAGATGGAATTGAGGTCCAAACTTCAATAAATCTCTGTGAGATTAAATCTACTAAACCGCCAAAATATCCCTGGAGAGCTCCAGCCATTATCCCAATAATTGATGAAAGTGAGGTTAACACTAAACCAAATAATATTGATAATCTAAAACCATATATTAAACGAGCCAACACATCCCTGCCCTGATCGTCAGTTCCGAGCCAATTCCAATTCCAAATTGTACAATCTTTATCGTTGACGGAGTTATTATAACTTACACATCTGTCATCTTTATTAATCATATAGGTAGGTGGCGATGGCGCCGGTAAAGGTAATTCATAATTTATAGTTGAATAATGGTAACGGATAGGCGGCCATATTATCCAACCATTATCAGATATCTCCTCAGAAATTATAGGATCCCTATAATCAGTTTTAGCTAGAAAACCTCCAAATTTTTCTTCAGGATAATCGAAAAATACTGGGGTAAGTAATTCACCTTTGTAAAACATCAAGAGAGGTCTGTCGTTCATAAAAAGCTCTGCAAACATAGAAATGATAAATATTATAGAAAAAATACGTAATGACCAGAGGCCCCTTTTATTCGCTCTAAAGTTTTTTATTCTCCTTATTGCCAGAGGAGAAAATTTATAAAAATTAAATTTTTCCATAATTCTCATTTACTTAATTCTTTGGTTATCCCTAAAGTTCTCTTTTTTCAAAATCTATACGAGGGTCGATCCAATGATAAGCAAGGTCAGATAATAGGTTAACCACCAGCCCTAGTAATGAAAAAATATATAAACTCGCAAAAACAACTGAATAATCTCGATTAATAATTGATTCAAAGCTTAATAGACCCAGACCATCCAAGGAAAATATAGTCTCTATTAACAATGATCCCGTAAAGAAAGCTGCAATAAATGCAGAAGGGAAGCCAGCTATTATTATTAACATTGCATTTCGAAAAATATGCCTTCTAAGAACTTGACTCTGATTTAGCCCTTTGGCTCTAGCAGTTAAAACATATTGTTTTTCTATTTCATCAAGAAAAGAATTCTTAGTTAAAAGGGTTGTTGTTGCAAATGCACCTAAAACCATAGATAGAACTGGTAATGTTATATGCCAAAGATAGTCAATAATTTTTCCATAAAAAGATAATTCATGATAGTTATCTGACACAAGACCCCTTAGAGGGAACCAATCTAAATAACTTCCTCCTGAAAATAAAATAATCAACAATATTGCAAATAAAAATCCTGGAATTGCGTAACTGAATATAACAACACCAGAAGTCCATATATCAAACTTTGAACCGTCCCTTATCGCCTTTAAAATGCCAAGTGGAATAGAAATTATATATGATAAAAATGTCATCCATAATCCTAAAGATATGGAAACTGGTAACTTTTCTATAATTAAATCAATTACAGATATGTCACGGTAGTAACTATCTCCAAAATCAAATCTAAGATAATTTGAGATCATAAAGAAAAATCTTTCCAATGGAGGTTTGTCAAAACCAAATTGTCTTTCTAATTCTAAGATAAACTCTGGGTCCAAACCCTGCCCACCTCTGTATTTATTATCTCCAGTTGTATTGTTAGAACTTTCAATTCCAAAATCTGTAATATTTGCTCCCGATATTCTTGATGTAGCTGAAACTTCAGCCCCTGATATTTGGGCAATAATTCTTTCAACAGGCCCCCCTGGTGCAAATTGAATAATAGCAAAACTTATTGCCATAATGCCAAATATAGTAGGAATAAAAAATAAGATTCTTTTAAATATATATAATACCATAATTGAATTATACCCTTGTTATAATTTAAGAATCCTTAATTAGACTTTATCCACCAAGTGGATAAATTAAAATTATAACCAGGAATAACATCTGAGTGATCAAACTTATCCCACCTAGCGGTTCTTGTGCCCGAGGAATAGTAATGCGGAACAACAAAATAATTCAATTTTAGAACTCTATCCAAGGCCTTTGTAGCTGCAACTAATTCTGAGCGATCTTTTGCAAATATAATTCGATTAATCAACCTATCAACACCCTCATCTTCAATACCTATAGAGTTTCTAGATCCTACTAATCTAGCAGATTCTGATCCCCAATAATCTCTTTGTTCGTTCCCTGGCGATAGGGATTGAGGAAAATTATCTATTATTATATCAAAATCAAAATTATCTACACGTTGCTGATACTGGGTTATATCTACTACTCTAATGTTAGCTTCAATCCCAAGAAGTCTTAGATTTTTGATATAGGGATTTATGATTCTCTCCATATCACTTTGCGAAACTAAGAATTCAACTTTAAATGTCTCATTTGTAAGCGAGTTTAATAATCTACCATCTTCTAAGAACCAACCAGCTTCCTTTAATAAAATACTAGCTTCTCTTAGATTATTTCGATTATTTTTAGATTTCCCACCAATTGAATTTTGGTATATGTCAGTGAAGACCTCGTTAGATAAAGAACTCCTTATATCAATTAATATCTCCAACTCCTCACCAATAGGAGATCCTGTTGATTCTAGCTCTGAGTTGTCAAAGTAACTATCAATTCTTTTATATTGATTATAAAATATATTTTCATTTAACCATTCAAAATCAAAAGCCAAATTAAATGCTTTTCTAACTCTTATATCCTTAAATTTGTCTTTTCTTGTATTAAATGCAAAAGCTTGCATCCCTTGAACATTTTTACTTTCAAATACTTCTAACTTTATTTCTCCATCTTCTAATGCTTTTGAAGAATAACCTGTTGCCCACCTTTTGGCAGAGTTTTCAAACACAAAATCTATTTCTTCTGCTTTAAATGCTTCCAATAAAACAGTAGAATCTCTAAAATATTCAAAAATTATCTGATCAAAATTATATAACCCTCTGTTTACAGGAAGATCTTTTGCCCAATAATTTTTAACTCTTTCATATTTTACATTTTTACCTACAGATATTTCAGAGAATTTATAGGGACCTGATCCTAATGGAAACTCTAGGGTTGAATTTCCGAAGTCTCTCGCCAATCCATCGCTTCCTTCACTCTCCCAGTAATGCTTTGGTAATATAGGAAATTGACCCGTAATTAGAGGTAACTCTCTATTTCCTTTTTGATCAAAATAAAACCTAACCTCATAGTCAGATATTTTTTCAACACTTAAGATATTTTTGTAATAAAACTTATAATGTGGATGATTTTCTTTCAGAGAACTTAAACTCCAAACTATATCTTCTGGAGTTATTGATTGCCCATCATGCCACTTTGCATTCTTTCTTATCTTGTAAGTAACATAAGAGTAATCATCAGGATGCGAAACGCTTTCGGCAATCAATCCATAGTAAGAGAAAGGCTCATCATCAGACCCGACCATTAGAGTATCGTAAATGTCAAAAGATCCGTAAGCAGGGGTACCTTTTATATTAAATGGGTTTAACGTATCAAAAGTTCCCACAACAGCTCGCCTTATTTTGCCGCCTTTTGGAGATTCTGGGTTAATATAATCAAAATTTTTAAAATCTTGATTATATTTCAAGCTATCGCCTAGCGTAAGACCATGATTCCATTGTACTTGGTTTGAAGATGCAACAGTTACATTATATATGCAAACAAAGAAGATAACTAATGTCTTTATAATAGAAACCACATTTCCCCATATTAATTTTGAGTGAAGATAATTAATTTATTACAAGAAAGATGCCACGTATTAATTATTGTTACAACAATTAAAAATAGGATTCTATTTACAAAAAATAATTATTTAGACTTAGTTATTAATTATTTTAGAATTAGATTCAGGAGAAATTTCTAATAAATAAGCTATGATATTAGCTCTATCTGTCGGTTTTTTTATACCAACAAAACTCATATTAGTACCAGGAAGCCATTCCTTTGGAGCTTCTAAAAATAGGTTTAGACTCTCAAAGTCCCATACCCCACCTTCTTCTGACTTTTGGGATAAAGCAGATGAATAAGAAAATTCAGCAGCAGATGCCATTTTCCTATCAACAACGCCATAGAGATTTGGGCCAACTTTATTAGGCATTCCAGCTTCAAAGTTATGGCAAGATGCGCATTTTTTTGAAACTTTCTTTCCTTTTTCAGAACTGGCTAGACTTAATAATTCAGTTAAACTTGGTCCCTCAACAATAATATTATCTGCATCAGAGTTTCCTTGTGCTTCGGCGACTAGAGTTTCAACAACATATGCCTGCTTTTCCAGCTTCGGAGTTGCATAAATCATATCTGAAAGAAAACTAAGACATAACACAAATAATGCAGTCCCAAGGACCGCACCAACAATTTTATTAACTTCAAAATTATCCATAATTCACCACTTCCAATTAAGTTATTTTACTTATAGTATTAAATTAATTAAAATTTATATAAATAATAATTATTACTAATAATTTCTAGTTTCACTACAATCAAGTAAATATTTTATAAATATGTGAATCAAGGTAAAAAAATGATTAAAAATGAAAAAACAATGATCATAATACCAGCAAGAATGGAGGCTACCCGCTTGCCTGGAAAACCTCTTATGATCATTGATAACAAACCTATGATTGTACATATTTGGGAGAAAGCAATTATGTCTGTTGCAGATAAAGTCATTGTAGCAACTGATTCTGATAACATAATAGAAGAAATAATAAAACGTGGCGGGCAAGCTATAAAAACCGGTTCTGACCATAAAACTGGATCCGACAGAGTATACGAGGCGTTATTAAAGGCTGATTTAGAAGGAAAATATTCTCACATCATGAATCTTCAAGGTGATATTCCAACGATCGATCCAAATATTATTAATTTAGCAATTGAAAAAATTAAAAAAACCAATGCAGATATAATTACATTTGGCAAAAAAATTACAAATAAGAAAGATATTAAAGATCCAAATGTTGTTAAAGTTGCTACTAATTTAACAGCATTAGGGTCAGAGTCTCCTGCTTTATATTTCTCTAGATCACCAATACCATATGGCAAAGGCAACTATTATGAGCATATTGGCCTTTATATGTACAAGCGCCATGCCCTAGAAAAATTCATTTTAAGTAGCCAGACAATATTAGAAGAAAGAGAAAGTCTTGAGCAAATACGAGCATTAGAAAATAATTTAAAAATTAATATAATTTTAATAAAAGATAATATAATTGGAGTTGATACAATTGAAGATTTTAGAAAAGCAAAAAAACTGATTGAAAATCAATCGAAAGATAAAAAATGAACGAAAAAGAAAATAAAATAGTCTTTCAGGGAGACAAAGGAGCTTATTCACATATAGCATGCGTCAATAAATATCCAAATATGGAAGCAATCCCTGCCCAAACATTTGAAGATGCATTCGCGTGCGTTGAGGAGAGAAAAGTCAAATACGCCATGATACCTATTGAGAACTCTCTTGCTGGGCGTGTTGCTGATATTCATTACTTACTGCCTACTTCAAATTTGTATATAGTTGATGAGTTCTTTTTACCTATCAGACATCAGTTAATAACCGTAAAAGATTCTAGTTTAGAACAAATAAGTCATATAATGAGTCATAGACATGCCCTTGGCCAATGTAGAAAGATTATAAGAAAGTTAAACCTAAAACAAATAGTAGCAGCTGATACCGCTGGTTCAGCAAGAATAATTTCAGAAAAAAATGATCCAACTATAGCCGTTATAGCAAGCGAACTAGCAGCAAAAACATATAATCTAAAAATATTAGAAAAAAATATTGAAGATGCTGATCACAATACCACTAGATTCATCATACTATCTTCAGAACCTGATGACGCCGAGCCGAACACAGGACCAACTATAACCAGTCTAGTCTTTCGCGTTAGGAATGTACCCGCAGCTCTTTATAAAGCAATGGGTGGATTTTCTACGAATAATGTTAATATGACAAAATTAGAATCTTATATAGTGGGCGGTAGTTTTGCAGCGGCACAGTTCTATGTTGATATTGAAGGACATCCTAGTGATAATAACGTTCGTCTAGCATTAGAAGAACTTGATTTTTTCTCTAATGAACTTAGAATATTAGGCGTTTATCATGCTAGTGAACTAAGGATAAAGATTGAAGAAGAGAGTAAAAGTAGAAAATTTGTTAATAGTCCATATAGCAAAATATTATAAATCTATTTTTGTTAATTAATTATACAATTACATAAGAAGAATGTAGCACATTTCTCACCCTTTGCTATAATAGGTATTGAGAAGTTGGCAATAGGCATATTTGTCGCCAACCGAGTCAGATCTGGAAAGAAGCAGCTCTAACGATCATAGTATGGGTTATGTGTTCAACTTCTCACCTATTAGTTATTTTTCTATTATTAAATAATATGAATTAAAACAAAAAAATGAAATAATATAATGAGAAAAAATCCATGACTGATAAGGGTCCTTCAGAAGATAATAAATTATATAAAAATTATAAAGTCCTTGCACGTAAATATAGACCAACGAATTTTACGGAATTAATAGGCCAAGATACAATGGTGCAAACTTTAATTAATTCATTTAATTCTGGAAGAATACCGCAGGCATATATGTTAAATGGCATCAGGGGAATTGGTAAAACAACAACCGCTAGAATATTGGCTAGAGCTTTAAATTACTCACTAGAAAAGAATAAAGAAACCCCAACAGTTGACATAAAGAAAATTGGACTTAATTGCGAAGCTATAATGGAATCTCGGCATCCAGACGTATTTGAAATGGATGCGGCATCAAATACTGGTATTGACAACATCCGTGAAATAATTGGACTAGCACAAACAAAACCGTCCTTAGCTAAATATAAAATATTTATTATAGATGAAGTCCATATGTTATCTAGACAAGCCTTTAATGGTTTATTGAAAATATTAGAGGAACCCCCAGAACATGTTAAATTTATCTTTGCAACGACTGAAATTAGAAAAATACCAATCACAGTAATCTCAAGATGCCAAAGATTTAACCTACAAAGAATTGCTCAAGGTGCTCTAGAAGAGTATCTAGAAAAGATAATAAAAATAGAAAATGTGATTTCTGATAAATTATCTCTATCTGTAATAGCCAAAGCTTCTGATGGTTCCGTTAGAGATGCTCTGTCGCTTCTTGATCAGGCAATTGTTTTGTGTGAAAGCAATATAACATATGAGAAAATTTATAATATGTTAAATTATTCTGACCAAGGTGTGGTGATAGATTTGTTTAAAATAATAATACTTGGAAAAATAGATGAGGCTCTAGAAAAAATAAAACAAAGCTATAAAAATGGACTAGAGCCGCTTACCATTCTTACTGACCTTGCCGAAATAGCTCACACTTTCACGTTAATCAAAATCAATAAAGAAAACAATACTTCGTTCAATCTAACGAATGAGCAATTTATGGATGCTAGTCAATTCATTGATGCCATTGATATGTCATCTTTAGTACATATGTGGCAAATGCTTTTAAAAGGTTACAAAGAAATTGAATACTCTTTCAATGCTTTTATGTCATTGGAAATGCTTCTGGTTAAACTATGCTACTCATCTCAACTTCCACCAATCAGTGATATTATTAGCAAATTAGAATCCAAAATTATTACAGAGAGAAAAACCATTGATCATTCGCCTCGTGAAGATGATATAAATATTGATAAAATAATAAGACCTAAAACATACGAAGAGGCAATCTCAATTGTTGGTGATTATGATATAAGGTTAATTGGGCTTATTGATGATTATATAAAACTAGTTAAATACAAAATAGGTTATATTGAGATTGAACTACTCAACGGTTATCCAGATGATATAATAAATAATTTCAAATCAACGCTTGAAAAAGCTACATCCTTAAATTGGGATATTAACGTTACGGACAGTCATAATAAACCAATAAATAAAGATGCCTTAACAGTAGAAAATTTTAAAAATTATTTCCCTGATGCCGAAATTATTAATAAAGATTAATATAAGAGATTAATACTAAAGAAGGAAAGGTTTATATGTCTAATATATTTGGGATAATGAAGCAGGCTGAAAAGCTTCAAGAAAAAATGAAATCTATGCAAGATAATCTATCTTTAATAGAGGCTGAAGGTGCTTCGGGTGGTGGATTAGTAACTATTAAAATAAACGGTAGCGGGGACATAAAAAATATAGATATCGACCCCTCCATACTAATTGCAAGCGAAAAAGAGATTATAGAAGATCTAATCATTGCAGCTTACAGTGATGCAAAATCTAAAGCCAATATCGAGGTTGCAAAAAAAATGAAAGAAGTGGCTGGAGACCTTCCTATTCCTCCAGGTTTTAACCTAGGACTATAGAATAATGAAATCATCAGTAGGCCCTGAAATAGAAACTTTTATTAAACTTCTGTCTAAATTACCAGGATTAGGTCCGCGATCTGCAAGAAGAGCCGCTTTAACAATAATAAAAAAACGCAACCAATTGCTTGATCCTCTTAAAAAATCTTTTATAGAAATATCTGAAAAAATAGAAATTTGTGATATTTGTAATAATGTAGATGTTGTTAATCCTTGTAGTATATGTCAGGATATAAAGCGTAATTCTACAATTATTTGTGTTGTTGAAGAAGTATCAGATTTATGGGCACTTGAAAGAGCTAATGCAATAAATTGCCACTACCATGTTTTAGGTGGTGTATTAAATGCACTGGACGGAATTGGGCTTGAAGAATTAAACATTAAAAAATTGATTGATAGGGTTAATAATCCTGATATTAAAGAAGTTATATTAGCCCTAAATGCAACTATTGATGGACAAGCCACTATACATGTTGTCTCCGAACTTATAAGCAATAGAAACATTAAAATTACTAAAGTCGCACATGGCGTTCCTGTTGGAGGAGAACTAGATTATTTAGACGACGGAACATTAAGCCAGGCAATTGCAGCAAGAAGTGTAACTGATTAATAATCATAGTGTTGATTCTATGCTCTTAGTTTTTTTCTCTTCATCAAACTCCAAAGATTCTAGCTTACGGCCACTACTTGTTATCTTATCTGAAGATATAGCAATTTTTTCTAAATCTTGGTTTGCTAAATTAAAATGCTTTTGTAAACCAGAAACCCTTATTGATAATCTTTCAACATCTGAAATCATTTTACTTACTTCAGACCTTATGACATTCGCTTGGTCTTGCATTTGGTTGTCCCTTATTAGAGATTGCATAGTTTGAACGGTTAGCATCAGCATATTGGGGGATACTATAATAATTTTTAATTTATAAGCCTTTTGAATAAGATCACTAAATTGTTCGTATAAGTCTGCATATATAGATTCCGCAGGAACAAACATCATTAAAGGATCTCTAACTTCTCCTGGAATGGCATATTTCTCAGAAATATCCGTTAGATGTTTATTGATGTCAATTCGGATTCTTGATTCGGCAGTTTTTATATCTAAACTATTATTTGCAGATCTTAGTGCGGTAAAAGATTCAAGTGGAAATTTAGAATCAATTACAAGAACTTCATTTGAATCTGGCATTCTGATAATACAATCAGGCCTTTTTCCGTTAGTTAATGTAAACTGAAATGAATAAGATTTAATCGGTAAACTATCTACTATAATAGCTTCCATTCTACCTTGCCCATACGCACCGCGCTCCTGTTTATTGCTTAAGATATCTTGTAAGCTAACTACCTTGGATGATAATTCTGTTATATTCTTTTGTGCGTTATCAATAACAGCAAGTCTTTCGTTTAATTTAGTTAGATTCTCTCCTGTCTTACTTGAGTTTTCAGATAAGTTCTGTGATAGCTTTGTCATCATCTGATCTATTCTTTGATCAAATGAATTTTTTAAATTTTCATGATTACCCGAGGAAGTATCTGCAAGCGCCATTAATCTACCAGTCAGTTCGTTATGTAGATTTGTTATCAATAATATTTGACCCTTAATGTCATTATCTTTATTTTTTTTAAAGATATTTAAATAAAATACTCCTGCAATAACGATAATTATAACAAGTATAATCAACAAATTTGTTATTACTAATTGATCATTTAGCATCGATTCCTACGCCTATTATATTTTATTTATTACCACTATACATAGATATTTCATTCTAATATAATTAAATACAAACTTAAATTATTAAATTGAATAAAAATTATGACAATCTATGATATTTTAACTCTACCTAATAAAATATTACGCGAAAAATCTGAACCGATAAAAAATATCGATGAAGAGATAAAAGCAATATTAAATAATATGGCAGAAACAATGTACGCTGCGCCAGGCATAGGACTTGCTGCAGTTCAAGTGGGAATCAAAAAAAGACTTGTAGTCATGGATTGTTCTAGAGAAGAAGATAAAAAAGAACTTATAAAATTAATAAATCCAGAAATTATATCAAAATCTAATGAGAAAAGTATATATGAAGAAGGTTGCTTATCTATTCCTGATTTTTCTGAAGAAGTTGAAAGATTTTCAACTTGTATTGTAGAATATATTGATATAAACGGTAAAAAACAAATACTGGAATGCGATGATCTAATGGCAACATGTGTTCAGCATGAGATAGATCATCTTAATGGCAAACTCTTTATAGACCATATATCAAGACTGAAACGTGAAAAAATTATTCGTAAATTTATTAAATTATCTAAACAGAAATTATCTAAATGAAATTAAAGATTATATTTATGGGGACATCTGATTTTGCAGTACCGGCTCTATGCAAAATACATAGTGCTGGGCACAATATATCAGTTGTTTACACCCAACCACCAAGATTATCGGGCCGCGGCTTGAAGAGGAATCCATCTCCTATACAAAATACTGCGGAACAAAAAAAATTAATTTTAAGATCTCCTGAAAAAATTATAAATGAAGATGAAATCAATTATTTAAAAGGTTTAAATGCAGATATTGGAATTGTTGTTTCTTTTGGGCAATTAATACCAAACGAAATATTAAAAGCAACAAAATATGGTTTCTTAAATATTCACCCTTCAATATTACCGAGATGGAGAGGTGCATCTCCTATCCAAAGGACATTAATAAATGGAGACAAATCAACTGCAGTAAATATCATTAGAGTTGATGAAGGCTTGGATACTGGAGATATATGTTTATCTGAAATAATTAATATTCCTGAAAATATTACATATGGTGAGTTAAGCAATGACTTATCAGACGTTGGTGCAAATTTAATTATCAAAGCTCTTAATTTAATTTCTAATGGGACTGCTAGTTTTAAACCTCAGAATAAAATCGGTATTAGCTATGCAAAAAAAATTGAAAAGAGTGAGACGCGAATCTCATTTAATAAAAATGCCAATGAAGTCCATAATCACATAAGGGGCCTAAGTCCAAACCCATCAGCATGGTTTGAATATAAAACTGAAAAAGAAACTATTAGAATAAAAGTTCTTTCGTCTGAAGTTATGAATAAAAATGGTAAACCTGGAGTAGTCTTAGATAATGAGCTAACAATTGCCTGTAAAAAAGGTGCCGTCAAACTCACAAGACTTCAGAGACCTGGGAAAAATCCAATGGATAACATATCCTTTCTAAGAGGTATCAATATTTCTAAGGGTATGAATATTAGTGAATTTATATGAGATACAAATTAACAATAGAATATGATGGAACGCCATTCCATGGTTGGCAAATACAGGATAATTTAGCTACAGTACAAGGGTGCATATCAGATGCAATACAAAAATTTACAAATGCTTATGTTAGCGTTAATGGAGCGGGTAGAACAGATTCTGGTGTTCATGCAAATGCACAAGTTGCACATATAGATTTAGATGACAAATGGAATGAGCACACGATATTAAACGCAATAAATTATCACCTCCGCCCCAATCCAATAACAATCATTAAAGTCGAAAAAACTGATGGTGATTTCGATGCTAGATTTTCAGCAATCAAAAGATATTATATTTATAAAATAATAAATAGGAATGGCCATCTTTCTCTTAAAAAAAATCGAGCGTTACACGTACCAAGAAAATTAAATACTGAGAATATGCAGAAGGCTGCAAAATTATTTATTGGTAAACATGACTTCACAGCTTTCAGATCAGCGCATTGCCAATCAAAATCACCAATTAAAACCCTAGATAATGCGTCTATAGAAATAAAAGAGGATGAGATTAATATTCACTTTAACGCAAAATCTTTTCTTCATAGACAGGTTCGTTCCATGGTTGGCACTTTATTGAAAATTGGAGAAAATGATTGGCCTATAGATAAGATTAGTGAAATTCTTAAGTCTCAAGATAGATCACAATGTGGACCAGTTGCTGGGGCTCATGGACTATATCTTGATAAAATAGATTATCCAAAAGAATCTGAGTAACAGCAATTTAAAGCTAAAAATTTTCAAAATAATTAGCAATGCTATGTTGATAAATAGACTGTAGTTGCTTTAATTCATCAAGAGAAATATTCTCATCTACCTGATGCATAGTCCTTCCAACAAGACCAAATTCTACAACCGAACAGTATTGTGATATAAATCTGGCGTCTGAAGTACCTCCATCAGTTGATATATTCGCTTTCAAGCCAGTAATTTTAAATATTGAGTCCAATATTAATGATGAGAACTTACCCTCTTTCGTTAAAAATGAGTTAGCAGAAGATTTTATTATTAAATTCCAATTTATATCTTTAAAAGAATCTAAGCTAACATCCTTCAATTTTTCATTTAACCATGAAAATAAGGATGCCTCATCCCATAAATTATTATATCTGATATTAAATACTGCTCGAGCTTCGGAAGGAATTATATTCATAGCTTCATTGCCAATATCTATTGATGTAACCTCTAAATTGCTTGCGATAAAATTATCATTACCACTATCTATAGGAGTATTTATTAATTTATCTAATAATTTTATTAAAACAGGAATTGGATTGCTGGCCTTATCAGGATATGCAACATGGCCTTGTTCACCATTTACTTTAAGTTCACATGACAAGCTACCCCTGCGACCAACTTTTATTGTATCCCCTAACGCCTTAACATTCGTTGGCTCTCCAACAATACAAGAATCAATATTTATATTATTATTTTTCAACCATTCTAAAACTTTAGAGGTTCCATTAATTGCCAACCCCTCCTCATCTCCTGTAAGAAGTATGCTAATAGTGCCCTTAAAATTTTTTTTATCTTTAATATGTTCAAGCATAGCAAAAATCCAAGCTATAATCGAACCCTTCATATCCTCAGCCCCACGACCATAAATTCTTCCATTCTTTGTTTCACCTCCAAACGGTAAATATGACCATTGGCTTATATCACCATATGGCACAACATCAACATGACCAGCAAAGCATAAATGGGGCGAACCTTTACCAAACGAAGCATAAAGATTATCAACTGGGTAGGTGTTTTTAGAGTTAAAAGTTAATCTTTTTATATAAAAATCACTTTCACATAAAATTTCTTCAACAAAATCAAGTGCTTGTTTAGCATTTGGTGTGATACTTTCGCATTGAATAAAAGATTTTAATGTGTTTTCTAAACTCAATTTATACACTTCATTTCATATTTTTTATTATTAGAAATAATTATAATCTTAATAAATCGTTAGTCGATGTTTTTTCTCTAGTCTTCTGATCAACTGTTTTAACAATTACAGCACAATATAAAGATAACTTATTATTCTGAATTTCACCAACAGAAGTTGTTTCTAAATTTCCTGGAACAACTACAGAATAAGGGGGAACCTTCCCATACATTACCTTTCCGGTTTGTCTGTCTACTATTTTTGTAGAAGATCCAATGTATACACCCATTGATAAGACGCTACCTTGACCAACTATTACTCCCTCAGCAACTTCCGATCTCGCCCCAATAAAACAATTATCCTCTATTATAACAGGGTTTGCTTGAAGGGGTTCAAGAACACCGCCAATTCCTGCACCACCAGAGATATGACAGTTTTTTCCTATTTGAGCGCAAGAACCAACAGTTGCCCAAGTATCAATCATCGTACCTTCATCAACATATGCTCCGATATTTACAAAGCTTGGCATTAGAACCACATTTTTACCAATATATGCTGATTTTCTAACAACTCCATTTGGTACGTATCTAAAACCTGCTTCTTTGTATTTTTCTTCTGTCCATCCAACTGTTTTCCCTGGAACCTTATCAAACCAAGTTGCATAAGGTCCAGCCAATGTAGAATTTTTATTGGTTCTGAAACTTAATAATATTGCTTTTTTTATCCATTGGTTTACCACCCACTCATCATTTATTTTTTCACAAACTCTTATCTCACCACAATCTAATAGATTAAGAGTATCATTAACTGCCTCAATCTCGTTAGGCTCAATATTTGTCTTTTCAAACGCACTATTTATTATACCTATTAGCTCTGAATTCATTTTTATAACCTTATAAATTTATGTTTTTAATTATCTAATTATTATCTCAATTTAAAAAAAAAGAATTAAGATAATAATGTACCACTTCCATCCTCTGTGAATAACTCTAATATTATTGCGTTCAAAACTCTTCCATCAAGAATAACAGCTTTTTCTACACCAGAACTAATAGCATCCAAGCATGTTTCAATCTTTGGAATCATACCTCCTTTAATCGTACCATTATTAATTAAATCATTGGCCGTGTTCTTTGAAAGGTCCTTTATCAAATTACCTTCCTGATCTAGAACCCCCTTTATATCCGTTAACATAAGAAGTCTTTTAGCTCCTAAGGAGCTTGCTATTGCTCCAGCAGCTGTATCTGCATTTATATTATAAGTAACATTATTCTTGTCGATACCAATTGGAGCAATAATAGGAATAAAACCAGAGTCACAAAGCCTAACTAATTTCTCTGGATTAATCAATTCTGGTTCACCAACATATCCAAGGTCAATAACCTTCTCTACATTCGAATCTGTCTTATATGCTTTCTTATTCAACTTCCTAGCAAGAATTAATGGTCCATCTTTTCCTGAAATACCAATGGATTTACCACCAGAGCTATTAATATCACTCACTATTTTCTTATTTATAGTTCCAGCTAGAACTTCTTCTACCACCTCTATAGTTTTCTTGTCTGTAACTCTTAGTCCATTGATGAATTGGCTGTCTATACCTAAACTATTCAACATCTCGCCTATCTGAGGACCTCCACCATGAACAACTATAGGCTTCATTCCTGCTTGCTTTAACATAACAATATTTTGTGCAAAAGAAGTAGAAAGTATACTATCACCCATAGCATGACCACCATATTTAACGACTATATATTCTCCGCTATAATTTTGCATAAACGGAAGTGCTTCTGCTATAATTTGTGCTCTGGTAAGCGACGTTATATTATTCATTTTATAAATTACCTCTGCAAAATATAATCTATATTAACTTAAAAATAGTTGATCTAAGTAAATCTAATCCTATATTATCTTTTGACGATGTTAAGTGAAAAAATGGTCTTGCTGCACCATGTTTTGATATTATAGAATTCGTATTCTTACACAAAGAATTAAGACTTTCTTTTTTTACTTTGTCTAATTTAGTAAGAACAATTTGATACGAAACAGCTGCTTCGTCTAATATATTCATTACTTCAATATCAATTGGTTTTATGCCATGCCTTGAATCAATTAATAAAAACACACACTCTAAGTTAACTCTTCCTCTTAAATAATCAAAAGTAAGCAATTTCCATCTAGTTATATCGTCTTTACTTGCCTTTGCATAACCAAAACCAGGTAAATCTACGAGAACCAAGGCATCATTTTGATTAAAAAAATTTATAGTTTGTGTACGTCCCGGTGTATTTGAAACACGGGCTAATTTCTTCATGCCCACTAAAGAATTAATTAAGCTTGATTTTCCAACATTTGATCGTCCTGCAAATGCGATTTCAGGTAGTGCTATATCTGGAAATCCATTATTCTCAACAACAGACAAAATAAATTCTGATGACCTGGCAAACAGTTTCTCACCGGCACGCAATTCATTAAGAGAAAAGTCACTCTTTGAAATTACTGGATCTTCTTTTTTTGACTCTTCTTGTATAAGTTCTGAATATTCGACCAAAGCTCTACTTTCACTCCCATTCTTTTCATAATTACATATTGCTGCAAACTTGACAAAGTATTGTTCCATGCCCAATAAACAACGAGACCGGCTGAGAATTGTGCCAATAAAAATGTAAATGCAACTGGCATCCAGGTAAAGATCTTTTGCTGTATTGGATCTGGTGGGGATGGATTTAATTTCATTTGAACAAACATTGTAAATCCCATTATAATTGGCCAAACTCCAATTACTAAAAATGAAGGAGGCGACCACGGGATTAACCCAAAAAGATTAAATATTGAAGTCGGATCTTTTACGGACAAATCAACTATCCAACCAAAAAAAGGTTCGTGTCTCATCTCAATTGTACAAAATAAAACCTTATACAAAGCAAAGAAAACAGGTATCTGGATAATTATAGGCAAACAACCTGACATTGGATTTATTTTTTCATCTCTATACATTTGCATGAGAGCTTGCTGTTGCTTCGGTCTATCGCCTTTGAATTTTTCTCTTATCGCCGTCATTTCAGGTTGAAGTTTCTTCATCGCGCTCATTGATTTGTAAGCTTTATTTGCAAGAGGAAAGAAGAATAACTTTATAATGACAGTAGCAAATAATATAGCCACTCCATAATTACCAAAAATGCTATTTAACCAACTTAATAAATAAAACAATGGCTTGGTTATAAAATAAAACCATCCCCAGTCTACTAATAAATCAAGATTTAATAAACTGTACGTATCCTCATATTTATCAAGGATGTTAACTCTTTTGGCGCCCGAAAAAACATAAGAAGTTGAAGTAGCAGTTTCGCCTTTATTTATCGAAATTTTTGAACCGAGGAAATCTGTTTGAAAAATATTTCCATTATTACTTGATGTATATCTTCCTTGATATTGCATATTAGGATCTGGAGCAATAACTGTTGCCCAATTTTTATCTGTAAAACCTAACCAACCGCCCATAATATCGTTATAAACCTCAGTTTCATCGATTATATCATCATAATCTGCTTTTTTCTCTCCCTCTTCACCCAACACGCCAATAAAACCTTCGTGCAAAATAAAGAAATTTAAAAGATCTTCTGGTATACCATGCCTAGAAATAAGGGCATAAGGAAACAAATCAACAGTAGAATCAGTATTATTATAGACTTGTTGATCAACGGTAAATGCAAAATCTTCATCAACCATTATCTTTCTTTTAAAAGTTAAACCATTGCCATTATCCCAAGACATTACTATTGGATTAGTTGACGTAAGGACGCTTCCTTCTTCTAAGCTCCATAGCGTATTCTCTGAAGGGAGTGTTATGTTTTTGCCAGAGGCCTCAACCCAACCATGGTGAACATAATAAGGGTTAGATGTTCCAAGTGGCGATAAAATTTTTACAAGTTCACTTCCTGGGTCTAGGTCTACTCTATAATTTTTTAAATTCAAGTCATCAATTTTCCCACCCAATAGTGATATAGATCCTATCAAACTATCTGAATTAATTTCAACCCTTGGAATATTCTGACCTGTAGAAATATCTTTTGTATTATCCAAAACTACGTTAGCAGGAGGTACGTTTATTGAATTTCCTACATTCTCTGGGAACGGGATAGAGATACTTGAATTTTCAACTAATAATTTACTAGACTCCTCGGTAACTAATCTAGCCTCAAGATCTTTTTCTTCTAATTGAGGGTTTCCGATAAAGAATTGCCATACAACTAGCACTGCAATTGAAAGGCCTATAGCTAAGATAAAATTACGTTGTTCATTCATTTTCTATTTAGTCCGGATGTTAATTCAAGTTATTATAAATCTTTCAATGAAGTTTGTTTATAGATTGCTCTAAATCTTTTAAAATACTATTAAAAGAATAGTTATTTATATATTTTCTCGCTATAAGAACGTAATCGTAATATTCTCTTGAATTCTCATCTAGCGAAATTCTTACAGCTTCTTTTAATCTTCTTTTTGCTCTATTTCTAATCACTGCATTACCAATTTTTTTAGAAGCCGTAAACCCAGCCCTAGGATTCTTCTGATCAGAATCTCCATGATGGTAAGCAAGTATAATAAATGATGGGGTTATACACTTTGCGCCTTTATCAGATGCTCTTAAGTATTCTCTTCTACTTTTTAAGTATTCCATTGATTTAGACGCCTAATTTATGGCCGGAAATTTTAAGCAGATAAACGCTTACGTCCTTTAGCACGACGTCTAGCTATTACTCTTAATCCACCACTTGTAGCTTTACGTGAACGAAAACCGTGACGTCTTTTTCTTACTAGAACACTTGGTTGGTATGTACGTTTCAAAACAATAACTCCAAAAAATATAAAAAATAGATTATCTATAAATCATTAATATATCATTCTAAAGACAATTAATATAAAATTATACAACGATCAATAATTTAATATAAAATAAAATATTATATTTATATAGAAGCACTCTGGTAACAAGTCAACCAAGTGTTGACTAAATATCATCAATTAATATTTAATTTTAAATATGTATAATAAAATGATAAATTTTTCTGGTAAAAAATATCCTGGTAAAAATAATCTAATAACAGATGTTGGCGGATTAATGGTTGGTAATTCAGAGGATGAAGATATTATCACAGGGGTTACGGCATTAGTTCCTAGTCAAAAGTTTATTGCTTCATGCGATATTCGTGGAGGAGCACCTGCAAGCCGTGAATTAGATCTATTGGACCCAATTAACACGGTGAATGAAATCAATGCCTTGGTAATTTCAGGAGGCTCTGTATACGGACTGGATTCAGCGAGTGCTATAACTTCACTAATTGGACATAAAAATATTGGCTATAAAATAGATGGGTCGCCAATTTCAGCTCCAATTATACCGACAGCTTGTTTGTTTGATCTAAAAAATGGTGGAAATAAAAATTGGGATCCAATCTCCCCTTACTATGAACTTGGAATAGAAGCTTACAAAAATGCAAAAATTGAATTCCCTTTAGGAAATTATGGAGCAGGAATGGGTGCGATAGCAGGGAAATTAAAAGGTGGGATTGGCAGCGCATCACTAACAATTGATGAAGAGTTAGTTATTGGAGCATTGGTAGTGGTAAATTCAATTGGATCAACGGTAATTCCTGGAACAAACATCTTATGGGGCTCTCCTTTCGAAATTAATAATGAATTCAATACTTCCAATATTTTGTCTGACCGTTCTTATAAAAAACTTTCTTTTATCAACGCTTTAAAAGATACAAAATTAGAAAATACAGCACAGAAACCTAGAGAAAACACTACAATAGCAATTATTGCAACCAACGCTGACTTAAATACAGTAGAACTTAAAAGGCTTGCTATAATGTCACAAGCAGGTTTAGCTAGATCAATTAGGCCCATTAATACTCCGTTAGACGGGGATATAATATTTACTATTTCAAATAATAATATAAAAATACCAGAACCAAGAGAAAATTCTATTACTGAACTTGGCACTCTGGCAGCAGATACGTTAGCAAGAGCAATTGGAAGAGCTATATGCAATGCAGAAAGTATAAAAAACATAAAATCATATATGGATTTTTATACAAAATAACTATTTAATAAAAAAATTAATTTAAAAAGGAGAATTCAATGAATAGCGAAAGATACGTAAGAGGGAAAAAAATTAGAGATGAATCTTTTGGCAAAGAAGGTCTAGAAAGATGGGAAGATTTATATAAAATTTGTCCTACACATGCTGATGCAATACATGATTATTGTTTTGGAACAATATGGGACAGACCCAATTTAGATTTAAAAACTCGTGAAATGATTGTTATGGCCGCCGCCGCAGCACAAGATTTACCCCATGAAGTTGGCCTACATGTAAGAGGTGCTTTAAATCGAGGGGCTACTAAGGATGAATTAATAGAAGTAATACTTCAGTGTTCTCCTTACATAGGATTCCCAAAAACCAATCATGCACTTAAAGCTGCCCAGAGTATTTTTGATCAATGGGATGAAAAAAAAGACGATTGGAAGCCTCTTGAAGATTAGCTAAAAAATTATTATATCTAATGTTATCAGACAGCAATATCCATGCAAAAAAATATGAAGCATGGGCGCATCTTATCTCTCGTTAATATTATGTAATAATTTAATTATCATTTTTAAGGATTAATAATGAATATAATAAATAATGCCAATGAATCTCTTCGTAAAACTTTAAGTGAAGCAAGTTGCGTGCATCCTGCTACTGTATTTGACCCGATGTCAGGTAAAATTGCAGAGAGTCTTAACTATAAAGTAGGCATTGTACCTGGAATGATAATGTCTTTAAACCTTTTGTCTGCTCCAGATTTAATGCTACTATCAATTACTGAATTAAGTGATGCAGTTAGGCGAATAAAAAGATCTTGTTCTATGCCTATCATAATCGATGCAGACCATGGCTATGGGAATGCATTAAATGTTATGAGGTCTGTTGAAGAACTTGAGCATGCTGGTGCTTCAGGAATATCGATAGAAGACACTAATCTGCCCTTACCATTCAAAAAAACAGATATACCAGATTTTATATCGATAGAAGAAGCAACATCTAAAATTGACGCTGCAGTTAATGCAAAAAAAAATCCTTCGATGATGATAATAGCAAGGACAGGTTCGACTAAATATCTTGGTATTGAGGAAGCATTAAAACGTGGGAAAGCCTATCAAAATATTGGGGCTGACGCTTTGTTTTTTCCTAATATTGATAATATAAATGATGTTAAAACTTTAGGAAGTAGTTTTGATATACCTATAATATTAGGAGGAGTCTCTCCAGATCTATTAAGCTTAAAACAATTGTCATCATATGGTATAAACATAAGCTTACCTGGTCATATACCATATTTTGCTGCCTTAGAAGCTTATAGAAATGCATTAAAAACACTTAGTGATAACAATAACTATGATAAAGTAAAAGTGTTAGAGAAGGAATATTTAGAAAAGCTTTCATCTTCCAAAGAATATAAAACATCAATATCAAAATATTTAAAATAAATTAAGAAAAATTGAGGTATAAAATGAACAAAAAAAAACTTGGTATAATTCGCCCTGACACTTATAGATTTAGTTTAGGTGATTTTGAAATTGCAACATTTTTAGATAGTACTATATCAAGGGACGGTCCTTATCCAATATTTGGGAATAATATTGATGAGAAATTGTTACATAAACTAGCAATCGAAAATAATCTACCTGCAAAAAGATTTGAGCATGGATTTACTCCCACTCTGGTTAATACCGGCAAACACCTAATTCTATTTGATACAGGTAATGGCAATCTTAACCATGAAAATAAAGGCCAGCTTATACATCTTTTAGAAAAAGCCGGCTACGACCATTCTGATATCGATTATATTGTCATTACCCATTGCCATCCTGACCATATTGGTGGATTAGAGCTTATAAATGATAAATATTTTCCAAACGCTGAAATAGTTATAGGCCGAGTTGAATATGATTTTTGGAAGAATGGAGATTTTGTTCCAGAGCAAAGAATTCCAAATAAAAAACTTTTTGATAGAATATGCTTACCACTCTCAGACAGAATGCGATTTATTGAAAGCGGTCAGGATGTTGTAAGCGGCATAACTGCATTAGAAGCATATGGCCATTCAAATGGCCATATGGCTTATTATATTGAAAGTGAAGATAATCAGTTATTAATTACCGCTGACGTTACAAATCATTATGTTGTATCACTTCAAGTACCTGAATGGCATGTTGCATTCGATGATAATAAAGAACAGGCTGTAATTACAAGAAAGAAAATACTTGAAATGGTTTTTAATGCTAAAATACCAATTATTGGTTATCACATGCCTTTCCCATCAATTGGTTACATCGGGAAAGAAAAAGGCAAATATAAATGGATTCCAGTCTCATATCAACTGACTATCTAATTATTCTATTATTTTCTTACCCTTAACGGCTTAAACGCAACTTTAGCATGTTCAGTACAATATGGGGCCTTACTCTGTGGCTCATGACCACAAAAATGAAAATCTATATCATTTGGATCTCCTATGGGCCATTTACACCTATTTTCATTAAGAGTAAGTATAGTAACATGCTCACCTGGAGAAATCTGCACTGCTTCAAATCCTTGCGTTTCAGACGGAGGAACAGATATCATATCATTTATAGGGTCGATGATAGCTTTAAGGGCTAAATTACCAGAATATGTTACAGAAACTACACTAGATTTTAATTGACTTACCGATAGATCACTACTTCTTATAGATTTTGCTCTACTTTCTAGACCCAACCTATGAACCTTTCCTATAACAGCATTCCTTGTTACATCACCAATCCTATTAGCAATCTGACTTGCACTAAGACCTTCAGACCATAATTTTTTAAGAATTTTTACTTTGTCATCTGTCCAAGCCATTTTTTCTCCTTAACTTAATAGTATTGGTAATAAAATGAAAATATTCT
This sequence comes from Rhodobiaceae bacterium, assembly GCA_018651345.1. GTDB lineage: Bacteria > Pseudomonadota > Alphaproteobacteria > Rhizobiales > TMED25 > CAJIYR01. The sequence goes on along the minus strand of JABIEF010000075.1, from coordinate 4,214 downwards.
ATATATAGAATACTTTTATTTATCATAATACTATATATGCTATTCATACGGCAATCTTTTAGTGTTGTTTATCCCAAAAATAAATTGTATAAATCACTATAAATTAGAGGAAAAAAATGAATCAGTACGTTGGAAAAAAAACATTAAGATCTTTTGGTAGGGTTAACTGGCTAGGATTATGGACTCTTACCTCAAGAGAGGTTAGGAGATTCCTAAAAGTTTGGCAACAAACGATATTTGGCCCGATCGTAACCAGTCTATTATTCTTATTTGTTTTCAGTGTTGCAATTGGAAAAACTCGTCCTGAGATTGGTGGATTACCTTTCGTTAATTTTCTTGCCCCCGGTCTAATAATGATGGTTGTTTTACAAAATTCTTTTGCAAATACTTCTTCTTCAATAGTAAGCGCAAAAGTTCAGGGCGTGATAATTGATATTTTAATGCCTCCGCTAAATTCAATCGAAGTTACAACAGGTTACGCACTAGGTGGAATTACAAGAGGCATTCTTCTGGCCATTATAGGTTTTTTTATTATTGCTCAATTTACTAACTTCACAATACATAATATATTTACAACATTCTTCTTTGTGGTTATGGGTTCTCTAATGATGGCTTTAATTGGGATCGCCGGTGGATTATGGGCAGAAAAATTTGATCATATGGGGACTATTACGAATTTTATTATTACACCTATGACATTTTTATCTGGTACATTTTACTCAATAAAAGATTTACCTGATGCCGTTTATCAATATGCAAAATTTAATCCTTTTTTCCATGCGATTGATGGCTTTAGATATGGAATAACAGGATATGCTGATAGCAACGTCTTCTTTGGTGGATTATTTCTATTTATATTAAATATTATCCTCTATGGCATATGCTATTCAATGATCAGCAGAGGGTATAAAGTAAAATCATAGCTATACAAAAGATTGACTTAAATAAAATCAAGGTTAAAGTAGTTATTTCCAAAATTATCCGCCATTTATTTGGTGGTTTTTTATTTAATAGAGGCAATGATGAGTTCATCGGTAGCAAATACATATAACAGAAATCCTATAACCTTTGAATCTGGTGAAGGAATATTCCTGTTCACAGAAAGTGGCGAAAGATATTATGACCTTGCTAGCGGTATTGCTGTAAATGCCGTTGGGCATTCAAATAAATATCTAATTGATAAATTGACAGAACAAGCGAAGAAATTATGGCATGTTTCAAATCTATACAGAATTCCAGAACAGGAATTACTAGCTGAAAGACTAACTAATTTAACATTCGCTGATAAAGTATTTTTTTGTAATTCAGGAGCTGAAGCAGTTGAGGTTAGTATAAAAGCTGCACGAAAATATCATTTTTCATTAGGAAATAAAAATAAAACTAGAATTATAACATTTGAGGGAGCCTTTCATGGTCGAACTCTAGGAACAATATCAGCTGCAAATAATCCTAATCATCTAGAAGGTTTTGGTATTCCATTAGAGGGATTTGATAACATTCCAATACATAATATTAAACTAGTTAATGAAACAATTAATGAAACAACTGCTGCAATATTAATAGAGCCAATCCAAGGTGAAGGGGGGATTAGAACAATTGATACTGGTTTTCTAAAAGAGCTAAGAAAAATTACAGAAAAAAACAATCTATTGCTAATTTTAGATGAAGTACAGTGTGGAATGGGTAGGACAGGAAAATTATTCGCTCACGAATGGGCTGATATAAAGCCAGATATTATGGCAGCTGCAAAAGGCATTGGCGGAGGATTCCCCATGGGTGCATGTTTAATGACAGAAAAAGCATCGAATGGATTAATTCCTGGAACTCATGGTTCAACTTTTGGTGGGAACCCTCTTGGAATGGCCGTTGGTAATGCTGTATTAGACATTATTCAGGAAAATAACTTCCTTGAAAAAGTGAATACAAATTCAACATTATTTCATAAAAATTTAAAAATAATTTGTAAAAATTATCCAGAAGTAATTTCTAACATAAGAGGCAAAGGATTAATGATAGGATTAGAATGTAATATTAAAAATACTATCTTATCTGATGAATTATTTAAAAATAAAATACTTAGCGTTGGTGCAGGAGAAAATGTATTAAGATTGCTTCCGCCATTGACTATTAGTGAAAAAGAAATATTAGAAATTACAAATATCATTTCTAAATGTTGTGAAAACATAAAAAATAAGAAATAATATGAAAAATACAAAACTAAGACACTTTATTAATATATCTGAGATTGAATCAACCGATCTTCAGCAAATAATTGCTAATGCTCATATACTTAAAAATGATTTAGATTCAAATATTAATAAGTATTCAAAATTAGCATCTAAAAAATCTATTGCCATGATGTTCGAAAAACCTTCGACACGTACGAGAGTTTCTTTTGAAGTTGCTATTAATCAATTGGGTGCCTCTAGTCTATTTTTACCTGCTGGAGAAACACAGCTAGGAAGAGGTGAAACTGTTAGTGACACGGCACATGTATTATCAAAATATATAAACGCAATTATAATAAGATCTTCTAAACATAGCGATCTAATTGAATTTGCTAATAATGCAACAATACCAGTTATAAATGGATTATCCGACCTTAACCACCCTTGTCAAATTATGGCAGATATTATGACATTTGAAGAAAAAATTGGCAATATTCAAGGAAGAAAAATTGCATGGTGTGGTGATGGAAATAATGTTGCAAACACATGGATAGAAGCATCCGAAAAATTTAATTTTGAATTACACTTAGCATGTCCAGATGAGTTACAACCATCGGCTGAAATAACTAAAATTGCAAAGAAAAAAAATGCTAAAATTTTCTTAACCCATATCCCAGAAGAAGCGATTAAAAATGCTGATTGTGTAATCACTGATACTTGGGTCTCCATGGGAGACAAAGATACACAATTAAAAAAACAACTGTTAGAACCGTTTCAAATAAATAGTGATTTAATGAAAATAGCATCCACAAATGCTATTTTCATGCATTGCTTGCCTGCGCATAGAGGGGAAGAAGTTACAAAAGATGTTATAGATGGCGGGCAATCTGTTATATGGGACGAAGCTGAAAATAGATTGCATGTACAAAAAGCAATTATTGCATGGTGCATGGGAATGAAGGTTTGATTTATTGAAATCATCTAAATTTATTCAAGAAAACATCGAAGATGACATTATCACTCCTTTCTCGCTTGAGGGCGGCAATATACGAGGTAGAATATTTAAGTCTAGGAATGTTGTAAATAAAATTCTATCCCAACATGAATACCCTGAAAAAGTTAATATTATTTTGGGAGAAACGATTGCACTTGGCTCAATGCTTGGTAGTGCACTTAAATTTAACGGTAAGTTTACATGTCAGTTAAATTCAGATGGACCGATTAATCTATTAATTGTTGATTTTAAAACACCAGGAAGTATAAGAGCTTATGCTCATTTTAACAAAGAAAAAATAATCAATAATATAAGTCAGTTACTTGGTAATGGCCATATGGCAATGACAATAGACCAAGGACCAGAAATGGAAAAGTATCAAGGAATAACTCAACTAAAAGATGGTGATTTAGTGTCTTCTGCCTATTCATATTTTCAAGATTCAGAACAGATACCTACAAAATTATTTCTTAGCTGTGGTAAAATAAAATACTATGGACAAAGAGAAAAATGGATATCTGGGGGAATTATACTACAGAGAATGCCAAATAAGAATAATCAAACTATAAAAGATGACGATCTATGGAATACAACAAATCATCTCTTAGATACAGTCACTTACGACGAATTAATTGATCCCTCCCTTAGTGCGGAGAGTCTCCTTTATAGACTTTTTAATGAATACAATACAATTGTATATAATCCAATAACATTAAAACATGCATGTCAGTGCTCTAAAAGTAAAATAAAGTCCCTTTTAAAATCTTTTATAAAAGAAGATATTGAAGATATTATAATTGATGGAAATGTAATTATAAAATGTGAGTTCTGTGGAAAAGATTATAAAATTAAGCATTAAGTTCATTGGCTAATTTAATCACAAATTTCATATAATTTTCTATATCTTCTATATTAATATACTCATTGGGTTGATGCGCTTGTTTGATGTTACCCGGGCCGCAAACCAATGTTGGCCAACCAACTTTACTAAAAAAACCTCCATCAGTTCCGTATGAAACCGATTCAATCCTATCATCATTTAATATTTTCTT
>JABIEF010000074.1 GCA_018651345.1 Rhodobiaceae bacterium | reverse complement strand
TGTCTCGGTTAAAATTTTATAAGCCCGTTTACAAATATCAAATTTTCTTTTTTGAGTATCCGCCTGCCCTTCTTCATCAAAAGCCATAACTACCATTGCGGCGCCATATAGTTTTATTTTTCTTGCTACTTCAATAAAACTTTCCTCACCCTCCTTTAAACTTATAGAATTAACAATCGATTTTCCTTGAACGCATTTAAGCCCAGCCTCAATAACTGACCATTTTGAACTATCTATCATTATGGGTACTCTGGCTATATCTGGTTCAGAAGAAATTAAATTAAGAAATTTCTGCATAGCATATTCAGAATCGAGTAAACCTTCATCCATATTAACATCAATAATTTGAGCACCATTTTCAACTTGATCTCTAGCGATCTGCAAAGCTTCTTCATATTGGTTATTAACAATTAATCTTTTAAATCTAGCTGAACCAGTAATATTAGTTCGTTCACCAATATTTATAAAATTATTGTCTACACTCTTATTAAAGGGTTCTAGGCCAGAGAGAGATAGTGTCGCTTTATTGGCGCTGGGTTTGCGGGGCGCTATATTTGCAACGGCATCAGCAATATGATGAATATGATCAGGTGAAGTTCCACAACAACCACCAACAATATTAACCAATCCTTCTAAGGCAAATTCCTTAATAATTGAAGCGGTTTGACATGGTTTTTCATCGTATTCACCAAATTCATTAGGCAGACCTGCATTAGGATATGCTGATATAAGCGTATCTGAAACTCTTGACAAATCAAATATATGTTGTTTCATTTCTGCTGCTCCTAAAGCACAATTTAATCCAACAGAGAAGGGAGAGGAGTGTTTTATTGAATGCCAAAATGCTTCAGTTGTCTGTCCAGATAAAGTACGACCAGATAGATCTGTTATAGTACCAGAAATCATAATTGGCATTACTCTATTAAGCTTTAAAAATACACTTTGAATAGCATATATTGCGGCTTTTGCATTTAAAGTATCAAATATAGTTTCAATTAATATTATATCAGCTCCGCCATCAATCAACCCATTTACTGCCTCAGAATAAGATTTTACCAGATCATCAAATTTCACTGCCCTATAACTTGGATCCTCAACATCAGGAGACATTGATGCTGTCTTGTTAGTTGGCCCAATTGCACCAGCAATATAAACCCTCTTATTATTATTTTTATAGAATTCTAATGCAACTTCTTTGGCAATTTTTGCTGAAATTTTATTTAACTCATAAGCAATATCTTGAAGACCGTAATCTGATTGTGCTATTGAGGTTGAAGAGAAGGTATTTGTTTCAATTATATCAACGCCAGCATTACAGTAAGATCTGTGTATTTCTTTTACCAAATCAGGCTGTGTTATTGATAGAAGATCATTATTGCCTTTCAAATCTAGAGGAGATTCATGAAATCTTTCTCCCCTGAAATCTAACTCACTTAATTTAAATTTCTGTATTTCAGTGCCAGCCGCACCATCGATAATTAAAATCTTATTTTGTGCCAAAGTTTTAAGTTCGTTTATACAATTATTATACTTTATCATTCTATTGGCCTAATGTATTACAAATTTTGATTAAGAACATCATCCCAAATGTTTCCCATAAGTTGAATACGATTTAATGAATACAAGTGAAAATTCTTTACACCATTATTAATTAAATCTGTGATTTGCTTAATTATAATTTTTTTACATAAATTATAATCACTTATATCCGCACCACTGCTATTAAGAAAATCATAGGAAATATCTTTTGGAATTGAAGCGCCACATTTATCGGAGAACTTTTTAATCTGGTTAAAATTTATAATAGGTATAATTCCAGGTATAATGGGAATAGTAATATTACGTTTTTTAAGTGTTTTTATATAATCATAGTATAATTCATTATCAAAGAAAAATTGTGTTATTATGCTATGAGCTCCAGCCTTAACCTTTGATTCAAGGGTGTCTAAATCTCTTTTCTTATCTAATGATTCTGGATGCATTTCTGGATATCCCGCCACATAAATATCAAAATCATTTACTTTTTTTATATTTCTAACCAAATCGGCAGTATTTTTAAACCCACTCTTATAAGGCCTATAAGGAACACCCAAACCCTCAGGGGGGTCCCCCCTTAGAGCTACAATTTTTTTAATACCTACTTTACCATACAATTCTACTAAGCCAATGACATCATCGATTGATGAGTTAACACATGTCAGATGAGCCGCAACATCAATATTAGTTTCTTTATGCAAACAAGTTACAAGGTCTAACGTAGCATTCTGAGTTGAACCACCCGCACCATATGTTACTGATATAAATTCAGGTTGTGAATTCATAGATTTTAGTTTCTTAATTAAACTATCTACTTCCTTAACGGTCTTGGGGGGAAATATCTCCAATGAATACTTCAATTCTTTATTATTATTTTTTACAGTAATTTCCATCATTAACAATTCTTTATTTAATTTTTTTTCCAAGCCATAAAGTGACAGTCAGATTCTCATCAGTAGATTCACTTTCTCTTTTTAGTTCTCTGAATTCGATAACTTTTATATTATTATTTTTCAATAGCTCATTCATCTGATCTGAAGAGAATCCAAGTCTTCTATGAGAATATTTACTCCTTAAGAGCTCAATTGAATGCGAAGAAAAATCAACAATAAAAAGCTCTCCATTAACTTTTAATAACCGAGATGCTTCTTTTATTACATCATACGGATTGTCAAAGTAATGAAGCACCTGGTGAATGACTACTAAATCAGCGCTATTTCCATTAAAAGATGTATTTGTTATGTCAGAATACCTAATCTGACATTTTTTTAATTTTAATGAATCAATTCTTGATCTTGCCATTGATATCATATGATGATTATTATCAAAACCGACCGCTTCTTTGTAATAGTTATTTAATATTTCAAGCATTCTTCCGGTACCTGTTCCAAAATCAATAATTTTTTTATAATGATTTCTATCTTTTAAAATATCTATTATATTTTTTTCTATCTGATCCGAATTAATATGTAATTTACTTATTTGATCCCAGTCACGAGCAATACGATTGAAATAATCAACCGATGCTATTTGCCTTTTATTTCTTAATTCATCTAATCTCAATGAATCTAATCTAATTTTTACATCCTTATCAAAATCATTAGTATTTACAAAGTCGATTAATTTAATTAAATCAGAATCATGATTTAATTTACAATAAACCCAATTTCCCTCTCTTATTCTTTCAATCAATCCTGATTCATCAAGAAGCTTCAGGTGTCTAGAAATTCTTGGCTGACTCTGCCCTAAAATAGTAGATATATCTTGTACGTTTAACTCGCTATGCATTAATAAGCTTAGAATCCTAAGTCTCGTTTCTTCGCCAACAGCTTTAATGGCTTGTATGACATTATTAAGATTCATTTCTTTGCTGGTAGACATTTTTTCAAACCAATTATTAATCTATATAAGGATATGTTTATATCCTTATAAAACTTATTTGTCTAGAAGAAAATGTAATTAAGACCTTCTCTGCTATAGGTTGATATAATCTCATTTGGCTGATTAAGAATTAGAATAATTGTTACCAACATAGAATGATTATTGAACTAATCGTTAACTAGGCGCGTATTATGTCTATGAGGTAAAAATATTCTAATAAGAAAATTTAATAATAACTGTTGATAAGATTTAAATAGCATCTATATATTGTTTTTTTAACTAAAGTAAAATAAAATGTTTATTAAATTTTAATACTAATTAATTAAATTATGCTATAAGAATATAATAAGTTAACTTGAGGTTTCATGGTTAAAAAAAATTTAAATTTACATATTATGATAATATCAACTTTTTTATTATTTACAATGATCCTAGTTGGCTCTGCTACCGCTGATTCGTATATTGATGTTCCAGAAAATAATCAAGAAATTTATGCGGTTACAGATACTGAAACCATCAAATATATGAAAGACGAAGATCCTTATGAAGGGGTTAACAGAAAAATATTTGCATTTAATAATGCTTTAGATAAAGGGCTTGTTGAGCCTGTAGCAAAAGTCTACAGAGCCATAGTTCCTTCTGTTATAAGATTATCTGCCAGGAACTTCCTTAGCAATCTTGAAACACCAATAGTTTTATTAAATGATCTATTGCAAGGAAAACTCGATAGAGCTGAAATTACATTTAAAAGATTCCTTATAAACTCAACGATTGGTTTTTTTGGAATAGGAGACCCTGCTACAGATATGGGTCTTGTTAATCATAGTGAGGATTTTGCCCAAACAATGGCATTAAGTGGTATACCGTCTGGCCCATATATTGTTTCACCAATTTTTGGACCATCAACTCCACGACATCTAGTGGGCCGTGTTGTCGATTATGCTACGCATCCTCTAACTTGGTACTTAGCAGATCAACCATCTGACGTAAGACTTTCTTATGGATTAACAGAAACTTTAATTATAAGAGAAGAGCTTATAGATATTTTAGATGAAACAGAAGCAACATCTACGGATTATTATGCGGCAATTAGAAGTTTCTATAGACAAAGAAGAGTTTCTGAAATTAATGACGGTATTGCTATCGATTCTTCGGGTGAATACTCTATAGATAGAGGAAGTGATCTTAATATTATCTTCTAAATTAAGATTCTCATTGTCCTCTAAAGCGGGTTTTATAATGTATAAAAAAATTAGAATTATACCGTTATTTTTATTCTTGTTTATATTACTGTATTCGCAAAAATCATCCGCAGAATCCTGTGAAAGCGCTCTTATGTTTGTTAATAAGGTTAGCTCTGAAGCAACAGAAATTATAAGTTCAGAAAAATATACAAAAAATCAAAGGAAATTTTATTTCAAAAAGCTATTTATTGATAATGCAGATTTTGAAACTATGGGAAAAGTTGCTTTAGGAAAATACGCAAGAAAACTTAAGCCAGAAATGACAGAAGAATATAATGTTTTAATAAAAAAACTTGTTATACAGATGATATATAACAGGCTGGATAATGAAGAAGGTAATGATTATACTATTATAAATAATAGTTGTAAAAATAAAGGTTCAAAGGGAATTGAATTTCTGGTTAACGGTGATATTTTAGGTTCTGATAAAAGAAAAATTACAGACATTACCTGGTGGGTCATAGACAAAAGTAATAATGAACTTAAAGTGCTTGATGTATCAATTGCAGGAATATCATTAGCTTTGCAAAAAAGAGAAGAATTCACTTCGTTTATTTCAAACAATAAGAATAGCCTAGATGCACTGATTAATAATTTAAAAGATAAATTAAACTAATATTAAATAATAATTTAATAGTAAACATAATAGAATATTCTTTCCTATTTTAATTATGCACTGGTAAAATATCATGCAAGATATAAGAATAGCCATTCTTGAAGGAGATGATGTTGGGAAAGAAATAATTCCAGCAACATTATCTGTATTGGATACTGCGTGCAAATTAGTTAACCTTGATATTACATGGGTAAACTTATTAATGGGAACGGATGCGCATAATAAATATGGTGATACGTACCCTAAAGAAACCGATAAAGAACTTAATAACGCCATCGGTATTATAGCAGGTCCCATAGGGCACAACGCTTACCCAAGAAATGATCCTTCATGGAGAATACCACCTCTGAGAAAACAATTCGAAATGTTTGCAAGCATTAAGCCTATCTATTCATATAAAAATCTTCAATCTTATAAAAATAATATAGATATAATTTTCGTCAGAGAGGTCACAGAAGGTTTATTAAGCTCAGAAACTATAGTTGCTGGTTCGGCAGAATATAGACCGAATGACGAAATCACAATATCATCAAGGGTAATAACAAGAAAAGGTGCAAGTAGAGTTGCAAGAGAAGCTTTTAAAATAGCAAAATATTACAACAGAAAAAAAGTAACAGCAGCTCACAAAGAACCTGTTTATAGATTAAGCTGTGGTATGTTCATAGAAGAGTGCAGAAAAGTATCTTTAGATTTTCCTGATATTAATTATGAAGAAAAATTAATAGATACAACTGCAATGCATTTAATTACATCACCAGAAGAATTTGATGTAGTAGTCACAACAAATCAATTTGGAGACATACTAACTGATTTAGGAGCAGGACTTGTTGGTTCACTTGGACTGGCCCCAGGTTTATGTGTCGGAGAACATAAAGCCATGGCCCAAGCAACGCATGGTTCAGCTCCAGATATAGCAGGACAGGATATTGCGAATCCCTATGCTCTTATCGTTTCCTCTGCAATGTTATTAGAATGGATTGGAAATAAATTAAAGATTGATAAAGCAAATATTGTGGCTAAAAAAATAAAACAATCGGTTGATACCGTAATAGAAGCTGGTGTAAATATAACAAAAGATATAGGCGGCAATTCAGGAACCAAAGAAATGACGAAAGCTATTATTGATAATCTCAAATAGAGCTATCTATAAAGTAACCTTCTTATTCTTGAGTTCTTGATAAACAAACCCTAACTCCGTTAAAATTTCATACGAATTCTGTCCTAGAAGTGGAGCGCTATTTCTAATATCAGGCCCATCCTTATTCATGAGAATGGGGTTTCTAATCGATTTTATCTTACCAAGAACATTATGATTGCTTTCAACTACTAGACCTCGATCGATACTATGGTCACTGTTAATCGCCTGTTCGTAATTTCTTACATAACCACAAGGAACACCCTCTTTCATCAAGACCTCTTCTAAATCACTTGCATTCCATTTGCCTACGCCTTCAGAAACAATTGGCACAAGGATATTTTCATTTTCTTTACGACTAGCATATGAAGAAAATGCCTTATTCCCAATATGTTCCGCACATGACAATACTGTCATTAAACGTTGAAAATGAGTGTCATTTGGAGCCCCTATAGCAATAAATTTTTTATCTTTAGTTTCAAATAATTGATAAGGTGCGCTCGCACGATGAGAATGCCCCATTTGCTCTGGTATAGTTCCAGTAGAAAGATATTCTGCGGTTTCCCAAACAGCTGAAGCAATTGAAGATTCGACAAGAGATACATCTGAGAACCTTCCTTCACCATGTTTTTCTTTTCCAACCAGCGATGTTAATGTGGCGTAAGTCGCAAAAAGAGCTCCGAAGACATCAGCTGTCTGAATGCCAGGTCTAACAGGCATTTGCCCTTTTTCTCCCATGACCGATAAAGTGCCGGCAAGGGCTTCTATAATTAAATTGACACCACCTCTATTTTTATGAGGACCCGTTTGACCAAAACCAGACACTGCGGTATATACAATATCAGGTTTAATCTCTTTTATTTTATTATAACCTAGCCCTAACCGGTCCATTGCTCCAGGTCGATTATTTTCTAAAAAAACATCGCTACTGCCAATTAACTTAAACACAACCTCTTTACCTAAATCTGTTTTTAGATCAAGAGCTAAGCTCTTTTTATTTCGATTGAGATTAACAAAAGCTACACTCTCTCCATCTATTATAGGCGGTATAGCTCTAGACATATCACCATTAAGAGATTCTATTTTGATAACTTCAGCACCCATATCTGCAAGCAACATACCACAAAAAGGTCCTGCTATAAAATTTGCAAATTCCAAAACCTTGATCCCCTCTAGTGGTTTTGTCATTGAGTATCCTTTTCTTAAAGTTAAACTGTATGTTCAAATCCTGAAGTCTTAGACCTCATCTATCTTAAATATAAATAATTATAACGCTAAAATTTATAATTTAAATATTATCCCTCGATTTCATCACCAATAAGTTCTTCTGGAGTGATCAGAACTTTCATATTATCAGTTACGAAGGTTACATCAATCCTCATACCAGCATCTATAGCTCTGACCAAATCTGTACCTTCATCAAACTCACGATCTGATGGGGGTAGCGCAACAAGGCGATCCAGTGGACCTCTCCTCCACGCATGAATTGGGACAAGTTTATAAATATCATCCCCATCTAACTTTTTTATATCACGCCTAACATCAATTAATGTTCCAACTTTACTTCCCTCAAGAGGGTAAACAATCCTATCTGAATTCCAATCAACGGTGGCTTTGATAACATCAAAATCATTTTTATCACCTTCAGATAAAGGAGCTACCATTGTAGCAACGCCAACTTCAGAGCTAGAAAGAGCATACATTAATGCTTGCATGTGATAAGGCTTTAATTCAGGCATATCATCAGGAACAGCCACAACTATATCATGCGTATAATATCTATCAAATCGATTAACGGTCGCCGCTATTCTTTCGGCTCCAGAATTTGATCTATAATTATGATCTTTTCCAAACTCAGACATATCTGTTTGAACAGTATAGGCGCCGTGAGCTTTCACCTCAGAAGCTTGATCATCAGATATACTATCAACAATAACACTACCAATACCAGAATCATTGACCTGCCTGAAGGCATTAACAATAGAAGATTTTTTTTCTACGCTAGGATTGCTTATACCAAGTTCGGAAGCAACAATTATTAACGGATTAAATATCATAGAACGGTTTTTTTCAAATGCTGGAAACACGAACGGAGTTCCTTAGATATAAGGGTATGAGAGTATTAAGCATACTCTCATACCCTTAAATAGTTATTTATTTGGGTATCCAAAGATCGTTGCGTGATGGAACTCACCTGGCCTATAACCAGCAACAGCTTCTTCCATGTGTTCCATTTTAGTAAAGACTGATGGGCCATCTTTAGTAACTAGAACATTTTCTTCAAGTCTACATGTTTGAGGCAACCCCGCATGACCCGCAAATGTTTCAATAGCGAAATACATGTTTTCTTTTATTTCTGCAGGATATTTCATCGAATACGCACGACTCATCCACATCCCTTCATACAATGTAATACCAATTGAATGCGCAAATTGTTGAAGTGTAACGGTTCCGTATTTATCGTCATCATATATAGGGAACTTTGATACAACATCAGCTGAAGTCTTTCCTGGTCGTAAATTTTCAAGTCCTGCATACATAGAATCGTATGTTTCGCGATATAAGTCAATTTCTTGTTGATTTAACTTCGCAGCACATTTGAAGGTACGAACATAGTCAATAAAGTAACCACCAGGACCAACAGCATTAATATCGATAATTAAAAGATCGCCTTGTTGAATTAATTTATCAGTCGCCCATCGCCTATAAGGACTTGTATTACCGCCAGATGCTACAATGATGTCATAAATAATTTCACAACCTCTTGAGAGCATAAACTCATGAACCTTAGCTTCAATCTGTCTTTCTGTTATGCCGGGTTTTAGCCAATCATGTTTCACGTGCCACATGGCTGCATCACCAATGGAAGCCGACATTTTTAGTTGCTCTATTTCATCTATTGTCTTAACCACACGAGCTCTAGACATTGCAGGCCAGCCATTTACTATTTGTATTCCAGCCTTCTCCATTGCATGTAATCCTGGCATATCTAGGCCATCAATACCTATTTTTTCTTTTTCTACACCATTCTCTTTTAGGACTTCTAGAACTGAATTTACCATTTTATCTGCCATTTCACCAACAGCACCTTCGGCCCACTGCCATGTCATAGCCGGACGTACGCGATCTTTCATCCAAGGTAAGTCTAACATAGCATTATACATATCTGATCCAGCTGTTTCAAAGAGAACAGGATCACCGCCTCTTGGTAAAACCGCATATCTAATATTAATGTTATATTTCCAGTTACCTTGATAAGAACCGGTAATATATCTAATGTTTGCTCCAGCAAATAATACTAGCGCCCCAAGATCATCTGCTTCCATTTCTTGACGTGCACGTTCTAGACGTTGACGTCTTAATCTCTCATGATCTACTCTATATTGCCAATCTGCGCCATTTTGACTATACAGACGGCGTGGATTTACGTGATGATCTTGTTGTATAAAACCTGTGTCTAAGCCCCATCCTTGGGAAGGATCCATTGGTCCCATTTGATACCTCTTTTAGTTGTTGTGTAATTATATTAATTCAAAAATTTATAACCTAAATTGTTATTTGCCACTTATTAATCAATGTTCTAGCATATAAAACAATAACTTTGCAATCTGATTTACAATAATACCATATAAAAAATAAATATATATAAGGCATACCTTTTTATTATTTATTATTTTACTTAAATAATGACAGTGGTGGGCGATCCAGGACTCGAACCTGGGACCACTCCGTTATGAGCGGAGGGCTCTAACCAACTGAGCTAATCGCCCAAAGTAAATAACTTATAGTACTTCAATCTTTTGATGTAAATAACAATAAATACAAATACAAATATAATTATGAAATTAACTATCTAAAAAACTTCTTAATATTCTACTTCTTGATGGATGCTTAAGTTTTCTCAGGGCTTTAGCTTCAATCTGTCTTATTCTTTCTCTTGTTACAGAAAATTGCTGACCAACTTCTTCAAGTGTATGGTCTGTATTCATACCTATTCCAAAACGCATTCTTAACACCCTCTCCTCACGTGGTGTTAAAGAAGAAAGCACGCGTGTTGTGGTATCTCTTAAATTTGCATGAATAGCAGCATCTATAGGTAAAACTACATTCTTATCTTCAATAAAATCACCGAGATGGCTATCATCTTCATCACCAACTGGTGTTTCAAGTGAAATAGGTTCCTTAGCAATTTTCATAACTTTTCTAACCTTATCCAATGGCATAGAAAGTTTTTCTGCTAATTCTTCTGGTGTTGGCTCCCTTCCTATTTCATGCAACATTTGCCTTGAAGTCCTTACTATTTTATTGATTGTTTCAATCATATGAACCGGAATACGAATTGTTCTTGCTTGATCTGCGATTGATCTAGTAATTGCCTGTCTAATCCACCAAGTTGCATAAGTTGAAAACTTATAACCTCTTCTGTATTCAAATTTTTCAACAGCCTTCATCAGGCCTATATTACCTTCTTGTATAAGGTCTAAAAACTGCAAACCACGATTAGTATATTTTTTTGCTATCGATATAACTAATCTCAAATTAGCTTCAACCATTTCTTTTTTTGCAGCGTGAGCTTCTCTCTCACCTTTTTGAACCATTTGAGCTATTTTTCTAAATTCATTAATTTCTAGCCCAGCTTCATCTGCAAGATTATAAATCTCATCTCTTAGTGATTTTATATGATGTCTTTCAGTGTGAACTAATTCTTTCCATCCCTTACCAGTTAATCTGCTCACTCTCCTAACCCAATTTGAATCGATTTCATTCCCCTGATATTGTTTTAAAAAATCATCTCTCTTTATTCCATAACTCTCACCTAATCGTAATAATTTTCCTTCAAAGACCATTAACCTCTTATTTATGCTGTATAATTGAAAAACAAGAGCATCTATTCTATTATTATTTAATGATAATGCCTTAACTTCTTGGACCAAATTAGACTTTATTCTAACAAATTTTCTTTCTTCTACTGGCGCTAATTTCTTATTATTTATTTTATCGTTTCTATGCTCATTCTGTAATTTTTCTAATTTAGAATATTCATGGGCTATTTTATTAAATCTAGTAGTTACTTCATCAAATAACTCAGCTTCCATTGCAGCCAAAGAAACATTATTATCAGAATCATCATCGTCTGTTTCTTCTTCATTATTACTTAATATCTTCTGATTCAACATTTCTTCAGTTTCTTCTTCGACTGGAGATTGATCAACAGATTTTATATCAATATTTTCTTCATTATCCTTTGAAGGAGTAATCGGAGAATCTTTTGCACCAGGACCAGTGTATGTTGCCTCTAAATCAATTATATCACGCAACAAAATATCACCTTCATTCAACTCATCTCTCCAAACAATTATAGCCTGGAACGTTAATGGGCTTTCGCACAAGCCTTGAATCATAGCTTCTCTACCAGCTTCAATTCTTTTAGCAATCGCAATCTCACCTTCTCTTGACAATAGCTCAACTGTACCCATTTCCCTTAAATACATTCTAACCGGATCATCCGTGCGGTCTATTGACGTGGAGACATTTTTATCTATAGCAACTGGTACACTAGCAGTAGCCCCCGAATCTGAAGCATTCGTTTGCTCTTCAGCATCATCGCTTTCAATAAGATTAATACCCATATCAGAAAACATAGACATTATATCCTCAATCTGCTCTGAGTTGACCTCATTGGAAGGTAGTATTTCATTCAATTCATCGTATGTAACATATCCTCTTTTTTTGCCCAATCTAATCCAACTTTTTACAGTTTTGTCAGATAAATCTAGTACCGGCGAATCATGTTTTTCTTCGTTACCGGATTTTGCTGGTGATTTTTTTTGCTTAGCAGCCATAAATATTCGCCTCAATTAACATGTTTTGTATAGTATATTCAGAATATATATAGCACTTATGACATAAGATTTCTATATTGAATGGAATATAATTGAAATTTTTACGGAAGTCGATCTTTATTGGCATCTAACCATTTATCAAGAGATCTAATTTCTCTTTTTGCATTCGTGCCTTTTGAGTAACCGGTAATAAATGCTTCTCTTCCACTTGTATTATCCAACGATAATCTTATATTTTCTAACCGTATAGCGTTGTCTTCAGATGGAGAATTACTAAATTCTATTTCAGCTTCTTTTAGATCTTTTTCTATTATCTGTATTCTTTTTTGCAAATCAATCACGTGCTTCCAAGCTAATTCAGTCTCATCCTGATTAGATTCTATTGATGCGAATGAGTCTAAAACTATAATCTTTGATTCATCTAATTTTACTAGTTCTTCTTCAAAACCATGTTTTAATAATTTATTTCTTAATATATCTGCATCTATATCGTTATCTAAACAAACAATATCAATAATTTTTTCTCTTAATTTTTCAAATGAAGGTCTTGTAAAATTAAAAGATAGGAATTTATCAGTATTTCTTTTAACAATTAATGGATGATTAATAGCAACCAATAAAATTAAATTCTCTCTTTTTTGAATTACACTTTTATCCCCTCTTGCAAGAGAATTTTGTTGCAATTCTCTGCTAACTTTTTCTTTCTTTTTATTGCCCCAACCAAATAACTTGCGTGAATTGTTGTAATTCTTTGAACTCCAAAAACTATAAAGCCTTTTTTGTATTAGTAATTTATAATGCTTTTGAATACCTTTATCAGCGATAGTTGTGATTAATTGATCAAAGTCATTATCTACTTTTGCCCTTAGCTCAGGGCTGTCTGTGGTTAAATCAGCAATTTTAGAATTCCAAAAAACATCTATTAAAGGCTCTGTATTAGCGATATATTCTTGCATAACCTCAGGTCCCGAATCACGAACAATATCATCAGGATCCTTTCCAGGAGGTAAGAATATATAACTCAACGTAAAACCTGGTTTCAATTTTATAAAAGCAATAGAAATAGATCTTAAGGCCGCCTTATATCCAGCTTCATCCCCATCAAAACATAATATTGGATTTTTTGATATTTTCCATAAATTATCCAATTGATCCTCTGAAAAAGAAGTTCCCATTGTTGATACGGTAGCATTGAAGCCAGCCTTGTCTAGTGCGACAACATCCATATACCCCTCAACTACCAATAGGTTTAAATTATGCTGAATTGCTTTTCTGGCATTATAGAAATTATATATAATATTCTTCTTTATAAATAATTCTGTTTCAGGTGAATTTAAATATTTAGCTTGAGCCTTATTCGAGAGAGCTCTTCCACCAAACGCAACAACCTTATTCGATTGATCACAAATTGGAAAAATTACTCTATCACGAAATCTTTCGTAATATTCATTTTTAACTTCTGACTTTGCGACCAGTCCAGCAGCAATAAGTTGTTGGTAATTATAACCAATACCTAACAAATGCTTCATCAAGTCATTTTTTCCAGAAGCATAACCAATTCTAAATTTACTAATTTCGTTTACAGATATTCCTCTTTTAACGACATATTTATATGCTGTGCTATTCTGATTATAAGTTAATTCTTTTTGATAAAAAAGGCATGTTTTTTCCATTATATCATATAAAATTTGTCTTTTTTTATCTCTTATCGGGTCAAAAGACTTCTGCTTCGGCAACTCTATACCCGCAACAATCGAAAGTTTTTCCAAAGCCTCAGGAAAACTTAAACTATCCATATTCATTATAAAATTATATACATCGCCAGAAGCCTTACATCCAAAACAATGATATACTCCTTTTTCATTGTCTAACTTAAAAGAAGCTGTTTTTTCCGAATGAAAAGGACACGATGCCCAATATATACCTTTACTAGATTGGGTTTTTCTTCTATCCCACTGTATATATTTACTTATTACATCTGATAATTGAACTTTATTGCGTATTTCATCAACTATCCTAGAATTATCCATTTAATCCCAACCCCTAAATCTTACATTTAAAAGATTATTCTATGTTAAAATTTCTTTAAATATCTTACCTGCTATAGAAAAGTCCATCTGTGATGAATAATTATCTTTAATTTTACCCATGCACATACCCATATCCTTGATACTAGATGAATTTGTATTTTTAACTATTTCTTGGCAAATTTTACTTATTTCTTCTTTTGACAGCTGTTGTGGAAGAAATTTTGAAATAATCACTATCTCTTCGTTTTCCTGTTGAGAAAGATCTAATCTATCGCTTGCTTTGTAAATCTCAGCCGATTCTTTTCTTTGTTTAATCATTTTTGATAAAATGCTAAGTATTGTATCGTCATCAACACCACCATCTTCTCCACTAGTTCTTGCTTCAATATCTCTATCCTTAATAGCAGCGTTAACCAATCTTAAGGTTGATATATCTCTTTTCTGCTTTGAAAGCATTGCAACTTTTAATTCATTATTAATTATTTCTCTTAACGACATTTAGATACCTTTACTTTTTCTGAAATAGATATATTTTCTTCTATTATAGCAATTTTTTATCATTTTGATAAAATTTATTTTGGAAAAGTATAATTCAAGTGATGAATTTAAATACTCTATCAAATAAATGATATATACAATAATAAATTAAATATGAAACAAAATTCTAAAATATGAAAAATACACGAGTAATTCATTTAAAAAAAATTGATAAGGCAAAAAATTGGTCTTTACCAAATTCTAATGCTGTTATAGTTTTATCCGATGGAACAATATACAAAGGTATAGGCTGTGGAGCCTACGGAACTAGTGCCGGAGAAATCTGTTTCAATACATCAATTACTGGTTATCAAGAAATCCTTACTGATCCGTCTTACTCAAATCAAATCATAACATTTACATTTCCACATATCGGTAACGTTGGAATAAATATAGAAGATATAGAAACAGCTAATCCTGATAAAAAATTCAAAGCATCTGGAGCCATATTACATGCAGCAATCACCACGCCATCTAATTATAGATCTGAAAAGAATCTCGATGAGTGGCTGAAATCAGCTGGAATAATAGGAATTAGCGGAATCGATACTAGAGCTATTACAAAAAAAATAAGAGAAGAAGGTATGCTTAATGGTGTAATTTCACATAATCAGGACTGTTTATTTGATTTTGAAAAATTAAAGAAAATAGCAAAAGATTGGGGTGGTATAGAAGGGAAGGATTTGGCAATCGACGCCACTAGTAATGTTTCCTACACTTGGAATGAAAAATTGTGGAAATGGAGGACTGGATATAATTCTAATAAACAAATAGTCCATAAGATTGCTGTAATTGATTACGGTGTAAAATCAAATATTTTAAGAGAATTATCTAACCTTAACTGTGAAGTTGTTACCTTCCCCGCAAACTCGAATATTGACAATATTGTTAATTACAATCCAGATGGAATAATTTTATCTAACGGTCCTGGAGATCCATCTGAAACAAGCAAATATAGCATAAATCTAATAAAAAATATTATTGAAAAAGATATACCTTTATTAGGAATCTGCCTAGGGCATCAATTATTAGCATTAGCACTGGGCGCTAGAACAAAAAAAATGGCCTACGGGCACCATGGAGCAAATCATCCTGTAATAGATTGCACAACTGGAAAAGTAGAAATTACATCAATGAATCATGGGTTTACTGTAGATAATAATTCGTTACCTAATAATGTTATAGAAACACATAAATCATTATTTGATGATACTAATTGTGGAATTGCTATTAAAAATAAACCTATTTTTTCTGTCCAATTTCATCCTGAAGCATCACCTGGACCCCAAGATAGCCATTATTTATTTGAGAAATTTATTAACAATATCATAAAAAAGAAACAAAAAAAATAAACTTAACTTATATTATAAAAAGATAAATACTATTTTTTTTGCCGGACAGTAAAAAATGCCAAAAAGAACTGATATAAAATCTATATTAATTATTGGTGCTGGGCCAATCGTAATAGGTCAAGCTTGTGAATTTGACTATTCAGGAACCCAGTCAATAAAAGCTCTGAAAGAAGAGGGTTACAGAGTAATTTTGATAAATTCTAATCCAGCCACTATTATGACTGATCCTGACTTAGCTGATGCAACTTATATAGAGCCAATTACACCAGAAATGGTTACAGAAATTATTAAAAAAGAGAAACCAAATGCTATTCTGCCAACTATGGGGGGGCAAACTGCTCTAAATACAACACTATCCTTAAAAGAAAGCGGTGTGTTAGATAAATATGACGTTGAAATGATCGGCGCGTCTGCAGAAGCAATTAATATGGCTGAAGATAGAGAATTATTTAGAGAAGCTATGACGGAAATAGGTCTTAAAACTCCAAAATCTATTCTAGCTCATAACTTATCCGAAGCATTAGATGCCCAAAAAGAGCTTGGTCTGCCTGTCATCATTAGACCTTCTTTTACACTAGGTGGTACAGGTGGAGGAATAGCTTATAACAGAGAAGAGTTTATAAAAATAATAGTAAGAGGCCTAGACGCATCTCCAACAAGCCAAGTTCTTATTGAAGAATCTGTACTCGGGTGGAAAGAATATGAAATGGAGGTTGTTAGAGATAAAAATGACAATTGTATTATTATTTGTTCGATAGAGAATATAGATGCCATGGGAATTCATACAGGTGATTCAATGACTGTAGCCCCTGCATTAACTCTAACAGACAAAGAATATCAAATTATGAGAAATGCATCCATAGCGGTATTAAGAAAAATTGGAGTCGAAACAGGTGGATCAAATGTGCAATTCGCAGTAAATCCAGAAAATGGTGAATTGGTTGTAATTGAAATGAATCCTAGAGTATCAAGATCTTCTGCTTTGGCATCAAAAGCAACCGGATTCCCAATTGCTAAAATAGCCACCAAACTAGCAATTGGCTATACTCTGGATGAACTTGCCAATGACATTACAGGCGGCCAAACACCGGCGTCTTTTGAGCCAACAATAGATTACGTAGTAACAAAAATACCTAGATTTGCATTTGAAAAGTTTCCGGGTGCCGAACCAATACTTACAACCTCAATGAAATCTGTTGGCGAAACAATGGCAATTGGAAGAACCTTCAATGAAAGTTTTCAAAAAGCCTTAAGGTCACTTGAAACAGGACTAAGCGGTCTGGATCCAATAGAATTTGATGATATGGGTAACGATCAGGATAAAAATATCGTCAGAGCAGCTCTTGGCGAACCGACGCCTGATAGAATATTAAAGGTAGCGCAAGCTCTAAGACTAGGTGTTACTCATCAACAAATATATGAATCTTGTAAAATGGACCCGTGGTTTATTGATAGGTTACAGGAAATTATTGACGCTGAAGATAGAATTAAAAAATTTGGATTACCTGACGATAAGTATAATATGCAGTCAATAAAAGCTATGGGATTTTCTGACTCTAGGCTTGCCTCAATAATTGGCAAAACTGAGGACTACGTACGAAATCACAGGCACACTCTTTCAGTTTTTCCTGTTTATAAAAGGGTTGATACTTGTGCCGCAGAATTTATATCACCAACTCCTTACATGTATTCTACATACGGTGCCAGTCTCCTGAATGAAGTGGATTGCGAATCGAAGCCAACTAATAAAAATAAGGTTATTATCTTAGGAGGTGGTCCAAATAGAATTGGCCAAGGTATTGAATTTGATTACTGCTGTTGCCACGCGTCATTCGCCTTACGAGAAATCAATATCGAAACAATCATGATAAATTGTAATCCAGAAACAGTATCTACTGATTATGATACTTCAGATAGATTATACTTCGAGCCCCTAACTACTGAAGACGTTTATGAAGTCATTCGTATCGAAAAAGATAAAGGAAATCTTCTTGGTGTTATTGTTCAATTTGGAGGACAAACGCCTCTTGGGTTATCTAATTCATTGTCTAATTTAGGAATTACAATTTTAGGTACTTCCCCAGATGCAATTGATCTTGCTGAGGACAGAGAACGTTTTCAAAAATTAATACATGATCTTAAATTAAAACAACCAGAGAATAATATAGCGAATGCAATCGCAGACTCAGAAAATATTATTATAGAACTAGGTTTCCCGATTATAGTCCGCCCTTCTTATGTATTAGGCGGCCGTGCAATGGCTATTTTAAGAAACAAAAATGATTATCATGAATATATTCAGAATACATTACCCGAATTAATTCCGGGGCATATAAAAATAAAATATCCTAATAATGTAAAATTACAAATCGATGAATTATTATTAAAAAACCCCTTGCTATTTGATAGCTATTTATCTGAAGCTATCGAAGTTGACGTTGATGCTATATCAGATGGAAAAGAGGTTTTTATTTGTGGTGTCATGGAGCATATTGAGGAAGCTGGAGTTCATTCAGGAGACAGTGCCTGCACGTTACCTCCCTATTCGTTAAGTAATGATATAATTAAAGAATTAGAGATACAAACTAAAGCAATGGCACTTGAGCTTAATATTATAGGCTGTATTAATATACAATTCGCAATAAAAAATAATGAAATATTTGTGATAGAGGTAAATCCAAGAGCCAGTAGAACAATACCATTTGTAGCAAAAGTTATAGGGATACCAATTGCAAAAATAGCAGCGAAAGTAATATTAGGAGCAGAACTATCAAAGTTTAACTTAGAAAAATCAAAATATACTCATATCGCCATAAAAGAAGCAGTTTTTCCATTTGCAAAATTTGACGGTGTAGACGTTCTATTAGGACCAGAAATGCGTTCTACCGGTGAAGTATTGGGTATAGCATCCGATTTTGGAACCGCATTTGCAAAAAGTCAATTAGCTAGCGGGACAAAAGTACCTAACAAAGGTACTGTATTTATTTCAGTAAAAGATTCAGACAAGCCTTTAATTCTAGATTCAATCAAAGAGCTCAGAAAAATTGGATTTGATATAGTTGCTACCGGTGGAACACAAACTTACTTAGAGCAAAATAAAATCAAAACAAGTAGAATTAACAAAGTTCTTGAAGGAAGGCCTCATATAGTAGATGCAATGACTAATGGAGAGATTCAGTTAGTATTTAATACTACCGAAGGATCAAAAGCTTTATCAGATTCAAAATCTCTGAGACAAGCTGCCTTAATGAACAGTGTTCCATATTATACGACAATCTCAGGTGCCATAGCTGCAGTAAGAGGCATCAGGAAAGCAAGTAATGGAATAAACGAAGTAAAATCTTTACAGGATTATTTTAAATAATTTATGTATGGACTTAAACTTTATATCAACATAAACTGTATTGCATATTTTAAATTTATCGGAAGATATCAATGGAAAAAGTACCAATGACTATAGTAGGTTATGAAGACCTGCAGCAAGAAATAAAAAAATTAAAAACAATTGAAAGGCCTTTGATTATAGAAGCAATTGCCGAAGCAAGAAAACATGGAGATTTATCAGAAAATGCAGAGTATCATGCTGCAAAGGAACAGCAATCACTGAATGAAGGACGAATTAGTGACCTAGAAGATAAATTATCTAGAGCAGCTGTAATTGATATTTCAAAGCTTTCTGGTGATACAATTAAATTTGGCGCAAAAATTAGATTAATAGATGAAGACACAGAAGAGGAATCAATCTATCAAATAGTTGGAGAATTCGAATCCGATGTATCAAAAGGTATGCTATCTATAGCCTCTCCTATAGCTAGGGCGTTAATGGGAAAAACTGCCGGCGACAGTGTGGAAGTTGCGACACCGGGTGGTGGAAAGAGTTATGAAGTCCTTGCGGTTGATTATTAATTATAAATTTAAAGCCTCTTACTTTTATAAAAAAATTATTATGAATATATGTCAAATTTAAAAGGATTAAAGTGCTGGTTGGTCCATTCTGGGAATGCGGGTGACGCGGTTCAGTGCGAAGGAATAGCAGAAAAACTTGGTTTAGACTACGAAACAATCACAGTTACTAATGATACAATTATTAAAAAATTTATTTCTTTCTTTAAGCCTAAAAAAATCATAGAAAAAGAAGTATTCCCAGAAATTATAATTGCTTCTGGCCATAAAAGCATTAAAACTGTAAAAAATATCCTTAATATTAATAATAATATATATTCTATATACCTAAAAAATCCTGGAAAATATATTGATATTTTTAATTTTGTTTGGGCTCCGTTGCATGATAACTTAAATGGAAATAATATTTTTTCGACTCTAACATCCCCAAATAAACTTAAAAAATATCTAATTAGTGATAATCATTCAAATTTTATAAATAACTATAAAAAACCAATAATTGGAGTTCTAATTGGAGGTACAAGCAAACACTTTAATTTTGGAAAAAAAGAAGTAAATAAATTATGTATTTCTTTAAAGAAAATTAAGGAAAAATATTCAGCAAGTTTAATTATTACCTGTTCAAGAAGAACGGATAATAAAACTAAAAATTTTATAGCAAATTATTTTAATGGTGAAGATAATTGGGTTTGGAATGGTCAAAACGATAATCCATATGAAGATATATTAAATAATTCAAATTTTTTTATAGTAACATCAGATAGCGTAAATATGATTAGCGAAGCTTCCAGCACAGGAAAACCGATATATGTTTATAAATTACCTAAAAAAAATATTAGGATCAAAAGTATACCAAAAAAATTAGTTATTTTTTTTAAAGAGCTTGAAAATAAAAATATTATTAGATGGTTTGATGGCAACCTAGAAGAATGGGAATATAAAGCAATTAATCCTACGCAAGAAATAGCAAATAAGATAATTGTTAGCTATAATAATCATATAAAAAAATTAAAAGAAAGCGTAAATAATTATGAAAAAATCTAAAGTAATAATAATTGGTTCTGGTCCAGCCGGATACACAGCCGCAATATATGCAGCAAGAGCGCTTTTAGAACCCATTCTAATTGAAGGAATCCAACCTGGTGGACAATTAACTATAACAACTGATGTAGAAAATTATCCAGGTTTCTCTGATGTGATACAGGGTCCATGGCTAATGGAACAGATGCGCTTACAGGCAAAAAGCGTTGGAACAAATATAATCCAAGATCATATCAATATAGTAAATTTAAATGAGTATCCCTTTAAATTAATCGGTGATTCTAAAGAAATATATCTAGCAGAAAGTCTAATTATCTCTACTGGAGCTCAAGCAAATTGGCTAGGTATAGAATCAGAAAATAAATTTAAAGGTTACGGGGTCTCTGCCTGTGCAACTTGTGATGCTTTCTTCTATAAAGAAAAAGATGTCATTGTAGTAGGAGGTGGCAATACTGCGGTTGAAGAAGCTTTGTATTTAACAAATTTTGCAAGTTCTGTCACACTTATTCATAGGAGAGATACTCTGAAATGCGAAAAAATACTTGAAAATCGTCTAATGTCTAATAAGAAAATTAATATCATTTGGGATTCAATCTTAGAAGAAGTAATAGGAACATCAAATCCTTATAATGTTACTAGCGCAAAAATTAGAAATATAAAGACAAAAGATACAAAAGAGGTAAAAATAGATGGAATATTTATTGCAATTGGCCATAAGCCGTCTACAGAATTATTCGTTAACCAAATTGATATGAAGGATAGTGGTTATATAATTACCAAACCGGATTCAACTGCTACTAATATACCTGGGGTCTATGCAGCTGGAGATGTTACTGATGATATTTATAGACAAGCAGTAACGGCAGCTGGAATGGGTTGTATGGCTGCACTTGAAGCTGAGCATTATTTGTCAAATAAAAAATAGAGAGCATTATAAAATGGATTGGGAGCGATTAAAGATTTTTCATATAGTAGCAGATGCTGGTAGCTTTACCCACGCAAGCGAAGAAATGCATTTAAGCCAATCAGCAGTTAGTAGACAAATTAGCTCACTTGAAAATGAAGTAGGTATAGAATTATTCCATCGCCATGCAAGAGGACTATTACTTACAGAACAAGGTGAGCTAGTCTATAAAAACACACGACAAATACTTAATATTATAAAATCTACAGAAAACATTATTAACGATAGCAAAGAAAAACCTTCGGGTAATTTAACGCTAACAACAACTGTAGGACTTGGAGTCAATTGGTTAACACCGAGATTAAAAAAATTCACTGAAGAATTTAATGAAATAAATCTTGAACTAATTTTAACTGATGCTTTATTAGATATTGGGATGAGAGAAGCTGATATAGCCGTAAGATTTCATAAACCTTCACAGGCGGACCTTATACAAAGAAAGCTATTTACTGTTCATTTTCATTTATACGCATCCGCAAAATATTTAAAGGAGAATGGTACGCCAAATAGGATAGAGGATTTACCTGGGCATAAAATCATAACTTATGGTGACGCCCCAGATTATTTAAGAGAAATAAATTGGCTAGAGAATATTACTAAAGAATATAAAATCACACCTATATTAAAAGTAGATAATATAAATGGTCTTTTGTTAGCAGCAATGAGTGATATTGGAATTGCTTTATTACCAGACTATCTTGTAAATAACTCAAATACCGTGGTTAGAATACCCTTTAATGCAAAGCTTCCAGAAATGGATACTTATATGACTTATGCTGAAGAAAGAAAGAAATCAAAGAGAGTATCTGTTTTAAGAGAATTCTTAGTAGAAGAGGGTAGAAAATGGTCTTTTTAGGCATGCTTTTATTGCATACCTATTATGCATTAGTATGTATATATTTTTAAATAAAAAATAGATATTATATTTTTATGAAATAAATTTTCATGAATTTGCATATGTATATCTCCCTAATAGATATGTGAATAGATACCCAAAAATGTCTTCCCATAGACATAAAAGTTAAAGCCAGATTATTAATCTGGCTTTTTCTTTAAGAGAGACCAGCGCAAAATCTTATAATTCTAGTACAAGCATCCTCTAATAATTCAGTTGAAGTTGCGTATGATATTCTAAAACATGGACTAGTACCAAATGCAGCTCCATGTACAACTGCCACACCTTCTAAATCCAATAAATTAGTCACGAAATCTTCATCATTTTTAATCACATTTCCATTGGGTGTAATTTTACCAATACATCCATCACAGCTAGGATAGACGTAGAAAGCTCCTTGTGGTAGAGGACAATTAATCCCTTCTGCTTGATTTAAGAGACCAACTACCAAATCACGTCTTTCTTTGAATATTTTAACCCACTGTGGGATTAATACTTGAGTTCCTTCCAAAGCCTCAACTGAAGCCCATTGACTAATTGAGGTTGGGTTTGTTGTTGATTGCGACTGTATGGCTCTCATAGGTTTTATAATTTTTTCTGGGGCACCACAATAACCAATTCTCCAACCCGTCATTGAATATGCTTTTGAAACACCATTTAGGGTAACAGTTCTATCAATTAAAGAAGGTTCAACCTCCACTGGAGTTGAAAACTCAAACCCATCATATGTCATATGTTCGTAGATATCATCTGTTAGTAACCAGACATGTTTATGTCTTAATAATACATCTGTAATACTCTTAATCTCTTCTCTGCTATAGGCTGCGCCACTTGGATTTGATGGTGAATTAAAAATTAACCATTTAGTTTTTGGAGTTATAGAGCTCTCTAATTGCTTAGCTGTAATTTTATAATCTGATAATGGAGATGTTTCAATAATAATAGGTGTACCTCCTGCGAGCAGTGTTATATCGGGATAAGAAACCCAATATGGAGCAGGAATTAAAACCTCATCACCTTTATTTAAAGTTGACATAAGCGCATTAAATATTATTGCCTTTCCTCCCGGGGCAACAAATATTTGATTAGTATTGTAAATAATATTGTTCTCTCTTTGAAATTTATTCACAATTGCTTGTTTTAACTCAGGTATTCCATCAACCGCAGTATATTTTGTTTCACCTCTATTTATTGCATCTATCGCCGCTTCTTTAATATTATCCGGCGTGTCAAAATCAGGTTCACCAGCTCCAAGACCTATTATATTTCTTCCTTGCAGCTTTAACTCTCTTGCTTTTTGAGTTACGGCAATAGTAGGTGATGGCTTTATCGATTGAACTGCATCTGATAAAAAAGACATTGTTTTGTTCCTTAAATTCTAAAGTTCTTTTATTGATTTGACTTCATAAGCTGCAACATTTCTGTCAGTACTACCACCAACAAGAGTTGCTGCTTCTCGCCAATTATTCATATGTTCGGTTTTAAAATGTTGTTCAAGATCTTCAAAGGATTTCCATTTTTCAGCTACTCTTATTAGGCCAGGAGATTGAATTGATTCTGAAAATGCATAAGAAATACATCCGTCTTCATTATTGCTAGCCTCAATGACTTTAATCATATGTGGTCTAATCTCATCCATTTTATCTGCTTTAAATCTAAACTCTCCAATTACAATAATCATTTTTTTCCTCTATATTAGTAATTAATATCTTATAATCAGCTCTTTAAATATGAAAAAACAATAAACATACTTATATAGTAAATAAAACAAATAATACAATTTTAAACAGAATAAATAAATTATTTTTAAAGAATAAATATAAAAAAAATAAGACTAAAAAATAATGATTAAAAGAAAATTTAAATTAATTTCTAATTTTTCACCAGCAGGAGATCAGCCAACCGCTATTGCAAATCTTTCAGCTGGAATAAATTCTATGGAAAGAGATCAGGTCCTCTTGGGTGTAACTGGGTCTGGCAAGACCTACACAATGGCAAAGGTAATCGAAGAGACGCAGAGATCCGCTCTTATACTCGCTCCAAATAAAACATTAGCAGCACAACTTTACAGTGAATTTAAACAATTCTTTCCAGATAATGCAGTAGAATACTTCGTTTCATATTATGACTATTATCAGCCAGAAGCATATGTAGCGAAATCAGATACTTATATTGAAAAAGATGCATCCATTAATGAACAAATAGATAGAATGAGACATTCCGCAACTAGATCTCTCATTGAGAGGAATGATGTGATAATTGTAGCTTCTGTTTCTTGTATTTATGGCATAGGTTCTTTAGACACTTACTCAGAAATGACACAAATAGTTGAAAAAAACGTAAAAAAAAATCAAAGAGACCTTCTTACTGAATTAGTTAACCTTCAATATTCTCGAAATGATATAAGTTTTACAAGAGGAACTTTCAGAGTCAGAGGTGATAGTGTTGAACTATTTCCTTCGCACTCAGAAGATAGAGCCTGGAGAATATCGTTCTTTGGAGATACTGTTGACGGCCTGACAGAATTTGACCCTCTGACTGGAGAATTTTATGCGGAATTAGATAAGATTAAAATATTCGCAAACTCACATTATGTTACACCTAGACCAACTCTTCAAAAAGCAATAAAAAATATTAAGGTTGATTTAATTGAAAGATTAAAACAATTTAACAAACAAAGTAAATTATTAGAAGCTCAACGACTTGAGCAAAGAACTTTATTTGATATTGAAATGATAGAAGCTACAGGTACCTGTCCTGGAATAGAAAATTATTCAAGATATTTAAATGGAAGAAAAATAGGGGCTCCTCCTCCAACATTATTTGAATATATCTCAACAAATGCAATAATTTTTGTTGATGAAAGTCATGTGACCATTCCTCAGTTAGGTGGTATGTACAAAGGAGACTTTAGTAGAAAAACTAATCTATCGGAATATGGATTTAGGTTACCTTCCTGCTTGGATAATAGACCGCTTAAGTTTGAAGAATGGGATTCAATGAGATCGTCAACTGTATTTGTATCTGCAACTCCAGGGAAATGGGAATTAAATAAAACACTAGGAGTATTTAGCGAACAGATAATTAGACCTACCGGCCTTGTAGACCCCATGACAGAAATACGCCCAGTTAAAAACCAAGTAGAAGATCTAATAGGCGAATGCAGATTAATTGTTAAGAAAAACCAAAGAGTTCTTGTCACGGTTCTAACAAAAAGAATGGCAGAGGATTTAACGGAATATATGCATGAACAAGATATAAAAGTTAGATATCTTCATTCTGATATTGATACATTAGAGAGAATAGAAATAATTAGAGATCTTAGGTTAGGTACATTTGATGTCTTGATTGGAATAAATCTACTGCGAGAAGGCTTGGACATTCCTGAATGCTCATTGGTTGCAATATTAGATGCTGATAAGGAGGGATTCTTAAGGTCAGAGACCTCTATAACACAAACAATTGGTAGAGCTGCTAGAAACATAGACGGCAGAGTAATATTATATGCTGATAAAATTACAGGGTCTATTGAGCGATCTATTGAAGAGACTGACAGAAGGAGAAAAAGACAAGAAGACTATAATAAAGAGAATAATATAACCCCTCTAGGAATTAAAAAAAATATAAGCGATGCATCAGACAGTATTAACAAAAAAGACCCTGACCAATTGGACTTAAATGATAATCTATATGATGAAAAAGCTACTACTTATGATATTAAGCTTTTAGAAGAAGAAATGTATAAAGCTGCGTCAAATCTTGAATTTGAAAAAGCAGCGCAAATTAGGGATAAAATAAAAAACATTAATAATTCTGCTTTGCTAATTCCTAATATAAAGATAGATTAAAATAATAATTATATTAGGATTTCTATATAGATGATAAATAATAAAACAGTGTTAATAACAGGAGCGGCTAAAAGAATAGGTAAGTCAATTGCATCAGATTTAGCTAAAAACTCATGGAATATTGTAATTCATTATAACAATTCAGATAAAGAAGCTAATGAATTAGCTGAGCAAATAATTAAAGACGGTCATGTCGCTGATGTTGTAAAAGCAAACCTTAATGATATTGATGATGTAAATAATATATTTCCTATTATTAATAACAAAATGGGTAAAATTAATGCTTTAATAAATTGTGCATCACTTTTTGAAGAAGACAATGCTTTTAGCGTAAATAATGATAGCTTTAACAATCATATCAATATAAATCTAAGAGCTCCAGTTATACTCTCTAAATATTTTTCTGAACAAGTCACTGAAGGTGAAGATAACAACATAATCAATATTATAGATCAAAGAGTTTTAAAATTAAATCCATCTCACTTAAGTTATACAATCAGTAAATTTGGGTTATGGGGAGTAACGCAAACTCTAGCTCAAGCCTACAGTCCACTTATTAGAGTAAATGCTATTGGACCAGGACCAATTCTCATGAATAAAAAACAAAGTAAAAAAGATTTTGACGAGGAAGTTCTATCAACTCTCTTAAAAAAAACACCCAAACTATCCGATATTAATAACGCGATAAAATTTATCCTAAATACAACATCAGTCACAGGGCAAATGATTGCAATAGATTCCGGTCAACATCTTGCTAATTAACTAATAATAACTTTGATATTAATTTGTAAAAATGAATAAAATTGCATTAAAAGAAGAACAAAAAAACATAAAAAACTTAAGCATTTCTCACAATTTAGAAAAAGGGAAAGAGGTAATTAATAACTATGCTAAAATTTTAACATCTTCTCCAGGTGTTTATAGAATGATAAATATTGACAATAATATCCTCTATATTGGAAAAGCAAAAAATTTAAAAAAAAGGGTAAAAAGCTATACAAACATAAACAGTCAGTCCAACAGAATAAAACGAATGATATCGCAAACTAACAAGATGGAATTCATAATAACAAAATCTGAAACTGAAGCTTTGTTACTCGAAGCAAATTTAATAAAAAAATATAAACCCCCATTTAATATTCTTATGAGAGATGATAAATCTTTTTTAAAGATCCTCATTAACAAAGAACACCAAGCCCCAAGGTTAATGAAACACAGAGGTAAAAATATTTACAAAGGCGATTATTATGGCCCATTTATATCCGCTAGTTCTGTTAATAAAAGCATTAATGCATTTCAAAAGGCTTTCCTGTTAAGAACATGTACAGATAACGTATTCAATAACCGTTCTAGACCTTGCCTCCTTTACCAAATAAAACGATGTTCAGCTCCATGTACAGAAGAGATTAAACCGATTGAATACAAGAAGCTAGTTGATGGGTTAAATCTTTTCCTAAATGGTAAAACCGAGGAAGTAACAAATACTATCTACCAAGAAATGCAAGATCTATCAAAATCTCTTGATTATGAAGGTGCTGCCATATTAAGAGACAGACTAGAAGCGATATCACAAATTCAATCCAAACAAATAATTAACTCTAAATTTCTAGTAAATGCTGATATTTTTGGAATATATGGAAAAGATGGAGTATTTTGCATTCAAGTTTTTTTCTTTAGAGCTGGCCAAAACTGGGGAAATAAAGAATACTTCCCGAGAGCCGACAATGATATAAGCCCAGATCTCATTCTTGATGCATTTTTAGCTCAATTTTATACCACTCATCCCTGCCCTGAAGTTATTTTATTGCCCAATAATATTATTAATCAAAATATATTATGCGACGCGTTATCAATTAAAGAAAAAAAGAAAATAAATATATCAGTTCCAAAAAAAGGTGAAAAATATAAAATTGTAAAACATGCGAGTTTAAATGCAAAAGAATCTCTAGATAGAAAATTATTAGAATCAAAAACGCAAAAAAAACTACTAGCAGAAATGAAGGATATATTTAATCTAAGAAAGATACCCAAGAGAATTGAAATATATGACAACAGTCACATTCAAGGACAATATGCAGTCGGTTGTATGGTGGTTGCAGGAGAAGATGGCTTTCAAAAAAATAATTACAGGAAGTTTAATATTAAATCACAAGATATGAAACCGGGTGATGATTATGCTATGATGAAAGAGGTATTAGAAAGAAGGCTTGGAAAAATATCATCAAATAATGGATCGGAACAATACCCCGATCTAATTATAATTGATGGCGGGTTAGGTCAATTAAATATTACTTATAATGTACTAGATGAACTTGGAATTAGTGATATCGATGTTATTGCCATAGCAAAGAACTTTATTCGCAACACTGGACCCGAACATTTTTACATGAAGAATAAAAAAGCTTTTAGATTAAATAAGAATGATCCTGTATTATTCTTTTTACAAAGGTTAAGAGATGAGGCTCATCGTTTTGCAATTGGTAGCAATAGAATAAGGAGAAGAATGGCGATTAGCTCATCGTCACTAGATTCAATCCAAAATATTGGACCAAAAAGAAAAAAAGAATTATTAAAATATTTTGGAACTATAAAATCATTAGAGAAAGCTTCTCATGAAGATCTTTTACAAGTTACAGGCATAAGCAAAAGAATGGCTAAAGAAATCTATTCTTACTTCCATGAAGATAGATTATAGAAAGGAATGATATAATGAAAAAAGATATTCTACTAATTCCAAATGTATTAACTTACACTAGAATTATATCAATATTATTTATAACAATATGTTTTATCAATCCCACTGAAAATAGTAAATTAATCGCATTTTTTCTATTTACATACGCATCAATTACAGATTTTCTGGATGGATATATAGCAAGAAAGTTTTCACTTGAATCTCTATTAGGCAAAATATTAGATCCTATTGCTGATAAACTGCTTATAATTATGGTATTTATTTTATTTATAAGTGATCAAACCATAACTGGCTATAGCATTTATGCAGTTCTAATTATTATTGCAAGAGAAATTATCATTATGGCAATGAGAGAATTCTTATCGCACTACAATTTTGAAATCACGGTAATTCATTTATCAAAATGGAAAACTGCACTACAAATGATCGTAATAGTTGGCTTCTTTACTCAATCAATCTTCCCTGAATTAATTAAAAATATTATATATATTAACCAAATAATATTATGGATAACGGCAACTTTAACAATTATAACTTTATATCAATATATCAATAAATCTATTATTTTTATAACAAAAGAGCTAAAAACATGAAATTAAAATATTTTGCATGGGTTAAAGAAATATTAGGAAAAGACGAAGAAAACATAGATATCCCAATTGGTATAAAAACTTTAGGAGACCTAATAGATTGGTTGGTATCAGAAGATGAAGCTTTTGTAGAAGTATTTAAAAATAGAGAACTAGTAAAAGCTGCCATTGATTTAGAATTACAGGATTATTCCTGTAGTATAGAGAATGCCAAGGAAATAGCTTTTTTTCCTCCAGTGACGGGCGGGTGATTAAGAGTGATTAAAATTCAAAAAGAAGACTTTAATATATCCAATGAACTTGATTCAATAAATATATTATCAGATAATATAGGATCTGTAGTATCCTTTATAGGAAAAGTTAGACCAGATAATAACTTAATTTCTATGACCCTTGAGTGCTATGAAACCATGGCTGTTAAAGAAATAGAAAAAATAATTAATAAAGCTAAGAATAGGTGGGATATAATAACAGCAACTGTTATTCACAGATATGGGAAGCTTTATCCTGGTGATAATATTGTATTAATAATAACAGCGTCAGAACATCGAAGTCAGTCAATAGAAGCTAATCAATTTATAATTGATTACCTAAAAACCGAAGTACCTATTTGGAAGAATGAAGAGTATTCTGAACACAGAGATTGGGTTAAGACAAAAGAATCTGACCTTCTTTCAAAAGAAAAATGGTAATCTATTTACTATTAACTTCTAATAAATAATCTTCCATTAAATTCTTTGTTATTTCACCGGGATGAAAATTATACTGATCTATTTCAGATACAGGCGTAACTTCAACAGCTGTACCTGTTAAAAAACATTCTGTAAAATTTTTCATCTCATCTGGTTGAATAGCTCTTTCTACAACCGCGTATCCTCTCTTCTTTGCCAAGGAAATGACAGTTCGTCTTGTTATCCCATCCAAGAAACAATCAGGAAGTGGTGTATGAATTTCATTACCTGAAACAAAGAATATATTAGCCCCCGTAGCCTCAGCTATTCTACCCCTGTAATCCAGCATTAATGAATCGGCATACCCATCTCTTTCTGCGTCATGCTTAGATAATGTGCATATCATATATAAACCTGCCGCTTTTGTATCACATGGGATTGTATCAGGTGAAGGCCTCTTCCATTTTGAAATATTTAGCCTGATTCCTTTAAGTCTTTCTTCAGGATCAAAATAAGAAGGCCATTCCCAAGTTGCAATAGCTACGTTTATTTTAGTAGATTGAGCTGCAACTCCCATCATTTCAGATCCCCTCCAAACTATAGGCCTTACATAACCATCTACTATTGAATTCTCGATTACCGTAGAATTACAGGCGTTATTAATTTCTTTTTTTGTATATGGAATATTTAAATCCATTACTTCAGCAGAATAGAAAAGCCTATCAGTATGAGGTTGCAACTTATATATTGATTTACCGTATACTCGCTCACCCTCGAATACTGCGCTCGCGTAATGAAGGGCGTGACTTAAAACATGTAATTTAGCATCAGCCCATGGAACTAACTCTCCATTTAGCCAAATAAAACCATCTCTTTGATCAAAATATGCAGTTGACATAAATTATTCCTCTTAATAAATCTTATTATATTTTTTACATTATTAATTTCAAATAATGAAGCTAATTAATGAAACTTTTTAAGTTAAGCCTTTTTATTTTTCATTTTGGAAAAAAATTGTTGTCCAATTTTGCTCATAGCATTAATTATCTTAATCGGAACTTGGATGTTTTGAATATATTTTTCACCTTTAGTTAAAGTTTTATCAAGGAATGCCATGGTTTTTGACATCATTGGATCGTCATCTTCAAGCCATATAGCTAATGTTCTTGTATATACATAGATCAAACCATATTGATTGATTATTTTTTCAAATCCGACTGAATCTATATTTGCCTCTTGCAATATCCACTTTTGTATTCTCGACGACCTAAGAAAGAATGAAATTTTTATATTAGCTTTACTGTTTGATAGCCTTTTAATTGAAATTTTATTTTCATTTAATAAATCCAATCTACTCATAATAATATTAAATATAATTTCTTTACTTGTCTCTTCAACAATATTCGATGAATAATCATCTATCATTCGCAGATCAATGTTATCAAAGTGTGCGTGAATAATTGAATCAACATCTAAGAAGTATACTTTAATATCACTAATATCTAAGTTAGATTTTTCTGCTATCATCGAAAATGATATATCAATTAATTCATACTCTCTGAGTAAATCTAGAGTAGTTTGTATTATTTTATTTGATTTTGTTTTTGTTTTAGCCAAATTAAACTCCCTTATTATTAATAAAAAATATAAGGTTTTTTAAAAAGGTCAATTACTTTATTCTCCAGATAATATATTACCTCTCTGAACGGCTGATTTTACTGCTTTATGCATTAAATCCTGGAGTATATCTTGTGACATTAATATATTTAATGCAGCTTCAGTTGTACCTCCAGGTGATGTAACATTTTTTCTGTGCTCCTTAATTGACATTGTTTTATATTTTTCAACCAAAGATGCGGATCCAATAAATGTCTCTATACTCAATTGTCCAGATAATTCTTCATCTAAGCCTTCTAATTTTGCAATATTCATCAAACATTCAGTTAAATAGAAAAAATAGGCAGGGCCACTTCCAGATATAGCTGTAATCAGATTCATAATATCTTCTTTTATTACCCACTTAACTTCACCTACAGCTGCCATAAGATCTGTAACAGAATTTTTTTCAATATCATTTAATTCCTTATCCGAAAATAATACAGTCATACCCTTGCCAATAGCCGCAGGTGTATTGGGCATTGCTCTAATAATTCTATTTTCATTACCTATATGGCTTCTCATAGATTTCATTGTTATCCCCGCTGCAATAGATACAATAATGGTATTTGAATCTATGATTGGGATTATTTTTTTCAATACAGCTGGCATTATCTGTGGCTTAACAGCTAATACCAATATATTAGATTTAATATTTTTTTCTTTATACGTAGTAATATTTACTATGTGATCATTTATTAAGATTGAGCTTCCTTTGATATCTCGACCTATAATAGTTAGTTCTTCTTTTGGTAAACCATTTGAAATCCAACCGGATATAAGAGCCTTGCCCATTTTACCAGCACCAACAATCGTCAAGTTTTTGATCAAATTTAGTCTCATGATTCTCCTACAGTTTCAAATAGAGCATTTTCAATCGCTTGTTCCGCAGTATTACCCCCCCAAATAACATATTGAAAACTTGGATAATATTTCTCTGAAGCTTTAATGACATGCTGCATCATGGCTTTGCATTGTTCTATGCTAGGATTAACCCCGCCCGATAAAAGTAAACTATATCTAAATAGTAATTTTGGTTCTCGTGACCAGATATCAAAATGACCAAACCACTGTAACTCATTGATTTTAGCCGTTAATCTAAAAACCTCTTCCAAACGATGTTTTGGTATTTTTGCATCAAAGATACATGCTAAATGTAGCCCCTCTAGATCATCATGCCAATTAAAATTAATTTCATAATTACACCACTTGCCAGAAACAGACATACTAATCTCATCATCAGCAGTTCTATTAAAAGGGAGTGACTGAACAGAAGCAATATCTTCTATTATATCTATAGGGTGTAAAATTCTATCAAAACTTTCTTCTAATAATTTCATTTATAGTTCCTATACTTATAAATTTTTTATAAAAAATAAAAAACTCTAATCGTTAGCTACTATTCAGAACTTAAATTATTAATTTTTAATTTACAGAAATACATTTATAGGGATATTAAGAAAATAAAATGAATTATCCACCGATGTTTCAATAATTATATTAGAAAGATTTTAATTTTTTTTATCTTTAATTATTGTATTTTTTTTTGAGGATTTCTGATTTTTGATATTATATTTTATTAGTTCTTCTAGTTCTTTTATACGAACTTCTAGAATATCATTCTTCTCTCTTGATTTTACCAACATTTTCTTAAGAGCGTCAAACTCTTCTCTTTGCACAACATCTAAATCATTTAACAATCTTTCAACCTGTGTTTTAACAACGATATCTAACTCTGATTTTAAACCCTGTGCAGCGCCAGCCGTACTAGTTAAAACCTTTGCAATCTCATCGAATAGTTTAGAAGTAGTTTGAACCATAAATAAATCTTTCAAATATAAAAACAACAATACTTTATATATTTATATATTTATATATAATATAATAATTAAAGAAATTAAAGATATTATAAAATAAAAGATAATATGATTATACCAGCTATAATATCTCCCGTAATCAATCCAGTAGCAATTGAAATTATTGGTTTTAAGATACATTGGTACGCAATTGCTTATATTTTAGGTATTTATATAGGCTGGTTTTATATATCCAAGCTAGTCAAAAATAATAATATTAATATCTCCTCAGACAAGGTTGAAGGTTTAATATTGTGGATTGTAATGGGTATCATTATTGGTGGAAGATTTGGTTATGTTATATTTTATAATATAGATTATTTTTCTAATTATCCCCTTGATATATTTAAGATTTGGCAAGGTGGAATGTCGTTCCACGGAGGATTATTAGGGATTATCTTATCTTGTATAATATACGCTCATGTAAAATCTATTCCACTATTATCATTAACAGATCTAATTGCCTCAGCAGCTCCAATTGGCCTATTCTTTGGACGTATAGCCAATTTTATTAATGGAGAATTATATGGGAATGAGACTACATTACTATGGGGTGTAATATTTCCACATACGAATATGATTCCAAGGCACCCTACCCAATTATACGAAGCCTTATTGGAAGGGTTAATCCTTTTTTTAATCTTAAAAATATCAATAAATAAATATCGGTCTTTGGAATACCCAGGGATTATTTCTTCATTATTTCTTATATATTATAGTATTTTTAGAATATTCATAGAATTCTTTAGGGCTCCAGATACTCATATAGGCTACCTAATAGGACCTCTAACTACTGGCATGTTATTATCAATACCTATGTTTATAACAGGCTTATATTTATATATAAAAATAAAAGCTACCCAATAGATGAGCAAAGAATTAAAGATTAAAATATCTAATGTAATAAAAATAAGTGGCCCTATAACCATCGAACGTTATATGGCATATTGTTTATACGATTCTGAATATGGATATTATATAAACTCTAACCCAATAGGATCCTCTGGTGACTTCATAACCGCACCTGAAATAAGCCAAATGTTTGGAGAAATAATAGGATTATGGATATTTGATGGCTGGAAAAAATTAAATAATAATATATCAATGGTTGAGCTCGGACCTGGAAAAGGTACTTTAATGTCTGATATATTAAGAGTTACAAGTAAATTTCCTGAATTTATAGATCAAACGAAATTATATTCACTAGAAAGTAACGATAAGTTATTCAAAGAACAAAAGAAAAATATTAAATTAAAACTTGCGAGAATAGAAGACATTGACGAAATACCGGATATCCCATCTATAAT
This sequence comes from Rhodobiaceae bacterium, assembly GCA_018651345.1. GTDB lineage: Bacteria > Pseudomonadota > Alphaproteobacteria > Rhizobiales > TMED25 > CAJIYR01. The sequence continues at coordinate 50,217 of JABIEF010000074.1, read as the reverse complement.
TATTGCAAATGAATTCTTTGACGCACTTCCTATTAGACAATTTATATCAGATGATTACAGATGGTATGAAAGGTTAGTGGATATAAATAAACAGGAAGAGTTCTTTTTAACAACCAAAATTATCTCTAACTATGATGCCCTTAAAATTAAGTTACCTTTAAAGGGTCGAAATTCAAATATATACGAATACTCATCTTATCAAAAAAATATATTCCTTGCATTATGTAAAAAAATTAAAAAAAATAATGGCATAATGTTAATCATTGATTATGCTAAAATTAAAGATGGGTATGGAGACACTTTGCAGGCAATGTCTAAGCATAAATTTACATCAATTTTTAGTAATCCTGGTAACGATGACATCACATCCTATGTTAATTTCCATTCATTCAGTGAAGTATGCAAAGATTTAGATGTCTCATATTATGGACCAATGGAAATGGGAGAGTTTTTATTAAAATTAGGCATTAACGAAAGAGCTCAATCATTAATTAAGAATAACCCTAAATTAGATCCCGATATAATATTAAAACAATTACATAAGTTAATCGATAAAGAGGAAATGGGATCAATCTTCAAAGTAATAGCGATAACAAGTAGTAATATTCAAAATATTGAACCATTCAATAGTTAGGCTGTATATTATGATAATTTCTTCTCTGTTAAAAAAAAATACAATGTGCCAACATTCATTTTTTACAAGGAACAAAGGATTTTCTGATGGTTTATATTCGAGTCTGAACTGCAGCTATAGTTCAAATGATAATGTATCTACAATTAAAAAAAATAGAACTTACGTTTCAGAAAAATTAAATTTGAAAGAGCAGGAGTTAATAGTGGCACAACAAGGCCACTCGAATAAATGCGTTATCATAAAACATAATCATGATAAAAAAATTATAGCAGATGCGATAATTACTTCGTCTAGTAATATTGGCCTTGGAATACTAACAGCAGACTGTGTTCCAATATTAATAATGGATAAGAAAAATCATATAATAGGAGCTATTCATGCTGGTTGGAAAGGAGCGTCAACAGGTATAATTGAAAATACTATTAAAAATATGCTCTCAATTGGAGGAGATCCTCAGAATATGATTGCTGCAATTGGCCCATCTATTCAGCAAAAATCTTACGAAGTTGGTAAGGAGTTTAGAAAACACTTTATTAGATTAAACCCTAATAATGAAGAATTATTCATATGTACAAATAATAAAAAAATTTATTTTGATTTACCTGAATATTGCAAGAAAAAACTATCTAACTTATTAATACCTGAAATTGATTTATTAAATCATTGTACTTACCAAGATAATAGAAAATTTTTCTCTTACAGAAGGTCGTGTCACAACAATGAAGCGGATTATGGAAGACAAATATCTGTTATATCATTATTATAATAGTGGATTTAATTATGAATATATCTATATTAAAGATATAATTTAGATATATAAATTATCTATATTATTAGTAAATATAACGATAATAATGGAATTACAGTAATATGAGTTCAAGTAGAGAAAATATAAAAATCGTTGCAGGAAACTCAAATGTAACGCTAGCAGAAGAAATATCGTCATACTTAAATACTCCATTGACTAAATGTAATGTAAAAAGATTTGCAGATATGGAAATTTTTGTAGAGATCTTAGAGAACGTAAGAGGAGAAGATGTTTTTGTTGTTCAGTCAACTTCATACCCTGCAAATGATCACCTTATGGAACTTCTGATACTAATTGATGCTCTTAAAAGATCTTCCGCAAGACGTATAACTGCTGTACTTCCCTACTTTGGTTATGCAAGGCAAGATAGAAGATCGTCAGGAAGAACTCCAATATCTGCAAAATTAGTTTCTAATTTAATTACAAATGCTGGAGCTGACAGAGTTTTAACAATAGATTTGCATGCAGGACAGATTCAAGGATTCTTTGATATACCTACTGATAATTTATTTGCCGCACCCGTTATGGTAAAGGATATAAAAGAAAATTTTAATACCAATAATGTTACCGTTATTTCACCGGATGTTGGTGGGGTAGTCAGGGCAAGATTAATAGCCGAAAGAATAGGTGGTGCACCACTGGCAATTGTAGATAAAAGAAGAGATAAACCTGGACAGTCTGAAGTGATGAATATTATTGGAGACGTATCAGGACGGTCATGTATACTTGTTGATGATATAGTTGATTCTGGTGGCACGTTATGTAATGCAGCAGAAGAACTTATAAAACAAGGGGCAACAGATGTTTCAGCTTACATAACACATGGAGTGCTTTCTGGACAAGCCTTGGAAAGAATCGTAAAATCAAAATTAAATAGTCTTGTTATAACAAACTCAATTTGCAAAACTAATGATGAAATTATTCATGCGCCAAATATTAAAATACTGTCCGTAGCAGAATTATTAGGCGAAGCAATTGCTAGAACAGCTGGAGAAGAATCTGTATCTAGTTTATTTATTTAGAATATATTAGTCTATTTTTTTTCAATTTACGTTAATTATAGATTGTTATATTTATAAAGCAGGGTTATAAGCCATATATAAATATAAAGAATACATAAAAATTATAAAATATTGGAATACAAAATTATGTCAGACATTCAAGAATTAATTGCAAATACTCGACCATTAACTGGAACTGGAAGTGCAAGGGCAACAAGAAGAACAGGTCAAACTCCTGCAATAATATATGGCGAAGGATCGACTCCTCAGACAATAATGGTAGAAACAAAAATTATTGCACGTTTATATCAAACGGGAAGATTTCTCTCTTCATTGTATGACATTAATATAGACGGTAAAAAAACAAGGGTAATACCAAAAGATATTCAATTACACCCGGTGAAAGATTCACCTATGCATGTTGACTTTCTTCTTTTGTCAAAAGATTCAAAAGTAACGGTAGAAGTTAGTGTTATTTTCTCTAATGAAAATATATCTCCAGGTATTAAAAAAGGTGGCGTATTGAATATAGTAAGACACTCAGTAGAATGTGAATGTCCATCCGATCAGATCCCTGATAGCCTTAGTGTTGATCTATCAAATGCAGAGATGGGCGATTCTATTCATATTTCAGCTATAAAATTACCTGACGGAGTAACTCCTGTAATAACAGATAGAGATTTTACTATAGCAACTATTGCCGCACCTGCTGGCTTAACTGAAAATCAAGATGACGAAAAAGGAGATGAATCAGCTGATTCTGAAGACGAAGTTTCTAGTAGCGAAGAAGATAGCTAATTCTCTGTAAGAATTTATTATGAAATTATTAGTTGGTTTAGGTAATCCCGAACAAAAATATTTCAAAAATAGACATAATATAGGTTTCATAGCAACCGATAAAATTGCAGAATATTATAAACTAAGCAGCAAAAAAAAAGCTTTCAAAGGTTTAATACAAGAAGGTATAGTCTGCGGGGAAAAAGTTATATTATTACAACCACAAACCTATATGAATAACTCTGGTGTGTCGGTCCAAGCAGCTAAAAAATTTTATAAGATAGATATTAATAATATTTACGTATTTCATGATGAATTAGACATCCCTATTGGTCGTATAAAATTTAAAATAGGCGGTGGTAGCGCAGGACATAATGGATTAAAATCAATAATAAATTATGTAGGAAAAGACTTTATAAGAATACGAATAGGTATAGATCATCCAGGAGATAGAAAACTAGTTAGCAATTATGTATTAAGCAATTTTGACCAAGATGAATTAAATATTGTGAATACTAAATTAAATGAAATTATTGAAGATATTGATAATTTTATATTTAAAAAAGAAGATAATAAAATTACAGAAAATTTGAATACAATTAAAAAAATAAATATATTTGCAAAAATTAAAAATATACTGAAAAATAAAGATGAGTAGACATAATGGGTTTTAAATGTGGCATAATTGGCTTGCCTAATGTAGGGAAATCAACACTTTTTAATGCTCTAACACAAACAGCTAATGCTCAAGCTGCAAACTATCCTTTCTGTACCATTGAGCCAAATATTGGAGAGGTAACGGTACCTGATTCACGGTTAACAGAATTATCTAGAATCTCAAAATCTAAAAATATTATTCCCTCAAAGATTAACTTTGTTGATATTGCTGGTCTTGTCAAAGGAGCCTCTAAAGGCGAAGGTCTTGGAAACAAATTCTTATCAAATATTAGAGAAACCGATGCAATAGCACATGTTATCAGATGCTTTGAGGATGATGATATAACTCATGTAGAGGGAAAACTTGATCCATTATCAGATATTGAAATCATAGAAACTGAATTATTATTAGCAGATATACAAAACCTTGAAAATAGAGCAACTTCTCTTGAAAAGAAATTAAGATCATCGGATAAAGACGCAGTCATTATATTTGATTTCATAAAAGAACTACTTGATTTTCTTAACAATGGTTGGCCAGCAAGAAGCATGGTCGTATCAACGGATTTACTGCCTGTATATAAAGAATTTAATTTATTAACATCCAAACCTCTTTTATATATTTGTAATGTTGAAGAGGAATCAACAATAACAGGCAATATACTCTCTGATAGAGTAATTGCATATGGAAAAGATAATCAGGTGGAGGTTGTTATAATAAGCGCTGCCATAGAGGCAGAAATTTCTCTGTTAGCTGAAGATGAAAAAAAGGAATATCTGGAAAGTATGGGTTTAAATGAGGCTGGATTAAATAGATTAATCAAAGCAGGGTATTCCCAACTTGATTTAATTACTTATTTCACATCAGGAGAACAGGAAACAAGAGCTTGGACAATTCCAAATAAAACAGCTGCACCGAAGGCTGCAGGGGCAATACACACTGACTTTGAAAAGGGTTTCATAAGAGCAGAAACAATATCCTATGATGATTTTATTTCATTCAACGGAGAGCTAGGTGCTCGTGAATCAGGAAAAATGAGACTTGAAGGAAAAGAATATATTGTAAAAGATGGTGATATAATGCATTTTAGATTTTCTAATTAATACTGAATTAGCGCTCTTATATCCTTACAGTATGTTGTTGCTAATTTTCTTCCATCTAATTGTAATAATTCGATAATATAAGAAATAATTTTTATATCCCCGCCAAGCCTACTAATGAGTTTTACGGCAGCTACTGTTGTTCCACCTGTCGCCAATAAATCATCAATTAATAAAATTCTCTGTCCTCTGATTATTGAGTCAGTATGAATTTCTAGAGTATCAATGCCATACTCTAATTCATAATCTTCAAGAATTTTTTTAGATGGTAATTTATTTTTTTTTCTAATTGGTACAAAGCCTTTTTTTATTTTATACGCAATTGCAGAACCAATTATAAATCCCCTTGCTTCTATGCCTACCACAACATCAATATCTTCAGTATTAATATCTTCCGCTAACATATCAATGAGCAACTGAAAGGCTAATTTATCTTTAATGATAGTGGTTATGTCTCTATACACTATCCCTACTTTAGGATAATCATCAATGGATCTTATAAGATTTTTTAAGTGGCCAATATTTTCTTCTGATTTTTGTTTTGAAAACATAAAATTTAGCCTATTGCTTAAGAAAAATTACACACAAAATACTAATATATTAATGATCTAAACGCGCCCATATTTTTTTCTTTGAAAAATATAATAATCCTGCCAAAAGAGATAAGAAAATAATAACTTTAAAGCCCATTTTCTTCCTTGCCTCTAATTTTGGCTCAGCGGTCCACATTAAAAATGTAGCGACATCCTTGGACATATTTTCAACAGTTGCTTCTGTTCCATCAGCATATTCAACTAAATCCGAGCTTAAAGGGTTATACATTGCAATTTGATTGCCAGGATAATATTTATTATAATTCATTCCATCCTGGAGAGGAAAATCACTAGGCATATCTTTATAACCATTTAACAAAGCATAAACATAATCAACACCCTGCTCTTGATATCCTGTAAACAAATCAATAATCCAAAGAGGGAAACCTCTTTCAGTAGACCTAGCTTTAGCAATAAGACTTAAATCAGGGGGCAAAGCACCTCCATTGCTCATACGAGCCATGGCATCATTATCATATGGAGATACAAATTTATCGCTAGGCACAGCATTTCTCTCAAACATATCTCCACTAGCATCTGGTCCATCAACAACAGTAAATTCTGCTGCAATTGCCTTAGCTTCATCTACAGAAAACCCCGGACCTCCTGGCTCACTTAAATTCCTATAGTAAACATACTTCATGGAGTGGCATGATGAGCATACTTCTTTATAAACTTGAAAGCCTCTTTGCAACGCTCCACGATCATAATATCCAAACACGCCAGAGAAAGTCCAATCTTGCTCTTTAACTTTAGATACACCTTCTCCAGCAGCAATGGAGAAAGTACTTGAGGAAGTGATTAAGAAAAAAATGCCTAATAACGATAAAATTAATTGTCTTATTTTACTTAAATTAATTGATTTGCACATATTACAGCTCACACTTCCTGTTTATTTTCTTCATTTGCTTTTGACTTTATTTTTTCAAGAACAGATTTTGTAATGCTTTCTGGCAAAGGTTTTGGTGTCTCTATTATACCTAGTAAAGGAAAAACAACTAAAAAATGAATAAAGTAATAAGCCGTACAAATTCTTGAAGCTATCAAATATCCACCTTCAGGATTTTGAGATCCTAAATAACCTAGAACCAAGCAATTTGCTAAAAATATCCAGTAAAACTGTCTGTATAAAGGTCTGAATGTAGCCGACCTAATTTTAGATGTGTCAAGCCATGGTAGTAAAAATAATATAGCTATAGCTGAAAACATAAATATTACACCACCTATTTTAGATGGAATAGCCCTTAATATCGCGTAAAAAGGTAACAAGTACCATTCCGGCACAATGTGTGCAGGAGTCGACAACGGGTTTGCTTCAATGTAGTTGTCTGAATGACCTAATATATTAGGGTTATAAAATATAAACCATGCAAATAATATCAAAAAACATACTAATGCGAAAGCATCCTTTACTGTATAGTATGGACTAAATGGAATTGTATCTTGTTCATCTTTTACGCTTATTCCTGTAGGATTATTGTTCCCCGTTACATGTAAGGACCAGATATGTAATATAACCACACCAAAAATCATAAACGGTAATAAATAATGTAAACTAAAAAATCTATTTAAAGTCGAATTATCGACTGCAAAACCACCCCATAACCATTCAGTAATCGTACCTCCGACAACTGGGATGGCAGAAAATAAATTGGTTATTACCGTTGCACCCCAAAAACTCATTTGTCCCCATGGCAGAACATAACCCATAAATGCAGTTGCTGTCATCAGCAGGTAAATAACTACACCCAATATCCATAAAAGTTCCCTTGGGGCTTTATAGGATCCATAATAAAGACCTCTAAATATATGAACGTATACAGCTAAAAAGAACATTGATGCCCCAACTGCATGAATATATCGAATTAGCCAGCCGTAGTTCACATTTCTCATAATATGCTCTACAGAACCAAAAGCTAACTCTGAGTTCGCCGTATAATGCATTGAGAGCACAACGCCTGTGATTATCTGCGTGATTAAACAAAAAGTAAGAACTCCACCGAATGTATACCAGTAATTTAAATTCCTAGGAGTTGGAAAGGCATTCACACTGTTATGCATTAACCTAGGTAAAGGAAGCCTCTCATCAAACCAACGGGATACACCGGATTTAGGCTCATACTTCTTTCCATATGTAGATATTTTACTCATGTTTTAATTCTCACATTTTAACCAATTTTAATAACACTATCATTCAAGAAAATAGCAGGTGGTATATCAAGATTTGTTGGGGCTGGTCCTTTTCTGATCCTTCCTGCGGTATCATAATGTGAACCATGACAAGGACAGTACCATCCTCCATAATCTCCACGCGCATCTCCAATTGACTGCCCTTTCGGCACACAACCTAAATGCGTACAAACTCCAAGCATAACAAGCCACTCTTCTTTGCCTTCTATAGACCGATTTTCATCGGTAGCTGTTGCTGTGTTTGTAGCATTATTATTACGAGCAAGCCCATCAGGTAGATCATCTAAAGAAACGCTTCTAGCAAGATCGATTTCATCACGAGTTCTTCTTCTAATAAAAACTGGCTTTCCTCTCCATTTTACAGTAATGGACTGACCGACTTCCATGCCACTTACATCAACCTCTATCGTTGATAAAGCTAATGCCGTTGAATCAGGATTCATTTGATGAATTAGCGGCCATGCTGCAGATGCAACTCCAACAGCTGCAACTGCACCAGTTGCAAGAAATATAAAATCTCTTCTATTTGTTTCTTTTGTTTCTTTATCTGACAATTTTTTACCTCATAAAAAAGAAAATATTATCTCCAACTGATACTGACTTAAGTATATAATATATATATATTGATAGAATATTTTTACAACTTAATATACATTATTTTTAAATTTTTTTAACACATTCTCGTCTGATTGGATTAAAACATAGTTTTAAATTAATATTTATTAAAGAACTATTAAAGATGAAACAAATTAAAATCAAGGATGTCTTTTCAATAGCGCTCTATCAGCCTGACATTCCACAGAATACTGGTACAATCATGAGACTTGCATCCTGTTTTGGCTTAGATTTGCATATTATTGAACCATGTGGATTTAGAAGCGATGACGTGTCGTTAAAAAGAAGTGGGATGGATTACATAGAAGAGCTACAATTTAAAAGGCATATATCTTGGAACGCATTTTTAGAATGGTCTAAGGATCATTCAAAAAATCTTGTTTTAGCTACAACAAAAACTGATCACTCTTATCTTGAGTATAGCTTTGATGCAAATGATATGCTGATTATGGGTCGCGAAAGCCAGGGTGTACCTGATCATGTACATCACATATGTCAGAAAAGAATAACCATACCCATGAAAAAAGGATTAAGGTCACTTAATGTTGCAATTGCAAGTGCGATAATTACTAGTGAAGCCTTAAGACAAATAAATATTTTAAGATAAGCGAAAAATAAAATGGTAAATCAATATCACGAAGACTTATTAAAAAAAACAGAACAACAGCGACATAACACTGAAGTTTTTTTTAAGAAACTAAGAGATAGACTTTGTTTAATTTTTGAAGAAATTGAGGATAAATCTGGACACCTTTATAAGGATGATAAGCCTGGAAAATTTATCCAAAAAAAATGGAAAAGGCTTGGAGGCGGAGGTGGTCTAACTAGCATTATGAGCGGTAGAGTTTTTGAAAAAGTTGGCGTACATATATCAACTGTATATGGAGATTCTCCTAAAAACGTTACTTCAGATGAAAATTCTAAAATATTAAATGGAAAGTTTTGGGCGACAGGTATATCAGTTATAGCACACCCAAAGAATCCTCACATTCCAGCTGTCCATTTTAATACAAGAATGGTTATGACGGACAAATATTGGTTTGGTGGCGGGGCAGATTTGACTCCTGTTCTAGAAATTAGAAGAACACAAGAAGATCAAGATACTATTGAATTTCATGAGGCTATGGAAAAATCATGCCATAAACATAAAATTGCCGATTATGGTAAATTTAAAAAGTGGTGTGATGAATATTTTTATTTAAAACATAGAAATGAAATTCGTGGCGTTGGAGGTATATTTTTTGATAATTTATGTTCTAACAATATTGATTCTGATTTTCTATTTATTAAATCCGTTGGTAACAATCTTATAGACGTATACCCAAAGATAGTTTTTAATAATTATGAAAAAGAATGGACAGAGGAAAATAGAGAAGAACAATTAATCAGACGTGGCCGTTATGTGGAATTCAATTTACTTTATGACAGAGGTACAAAATTTGGTTTATCGACTGGTGGCAATGTAGAATCAATTCTCTCATCATTACCCCCTATTGTTAAGTGGCCTTAGAATATTTAGTAGCCTCTTTCAATAAATTATCTTTAGTTGGCTCAAAATTTTTATTTATCCAATAATTTTCTAAATTAGACAAAACTTCACCTAAATATTTTCCAGGCAAAAAACCAACCTCAATTAAATCACTGCCGTGTATTGGAAAATCTGGAATTATTATTCTACAAACTTTAAAATAAAGATCTTTCCAGAGAAGATTATTTGTTTTTTTATTATCAAAAATCCATCCCAATAACAATGTATCGAGTGCTAAACCTTTTCCCCTATTGTAAATTATTTTTTTTAAATCTAAATTATTAATGTCTAATGAAAATAGTTTTCCTTGAACTAGACTTAATAAATATTTTTTTTTATCATTCGATAATTTTAATACCTTAACTTTCTCTGATAAAGATTTCTTATCTTCTGTTTTTCCAAGTAATACATACAACCTAAAAAAAGTATTAATATTAAGTTCTAGCTCTTTCTCTATATCTAAGAATCTTGATAAATAATTTAAATTAGTAAAATCCAAATCGAGTACATTACAAATACCGTTTCTGATCATAATTCTAAGAATTGTTATTGGATTATTTGTATTTAAAAGGAAAATAATCTCCTTTTGAATACGTTCACTGGATAATTTATTTAATAGATCTTTGTTTTTTACACATGCATTCAAACTTTCCTGCTCAATAATACGAAATTCCAGTTGAGAATTTATTCTAAAAAATCTTAATATTCTTAACGCATCTTCTTTTATTCTATTTTCAGGATTCCCTATAAAGCATAATTTTTTTTCGAGAATATGTTTATAAGAATTCAAAGGATCATATAACCTCCCTTCGGAAGATAAATATAATGCGTTAATTGTAAAATCTCTTCTTTTTGCATCAATGTATATGTCATCTAAAAATGATACCTTAGCTCTTCTGCCATCAGTTAACAGATCTTTTCGGAGCGTAGTTACTTCAAATATTTTATTATTTAAAATAACCGTTATAGTCCCATGTTCTATTCCGGTTGGTACAAATTTAATATTATGTTCTGATAAAATTTTTCCTAATATATCTGGTTTTATATCAGTCGCTACATCAACATCTTTAACAGATATTCCTAGCAATACATTTCTCACTGCACCGCCTACTATCCATACCTTATAACCAGCAACAGTAATTATATTCATAATTTTGACTAATTCAATATCATATAAACTATCAAAACTAATGTTACTTGGTATTTCTATTTCATACTTATTTAAATTATTCATAGCTCTAATAGAGTATTGTAATCAATAAAACTAATTATTAGGTTCATTAACTTCTCCGGAAATAATTGTTCCGTTTATGGTGTATGGCGGAGTGTAGGTACTATTTGCATCCGATCCATACAACAATGCTGTTGTATAAAAAAGTATAATTGCTAAGAGCATCCCCATAACAATAACTATATAAGTTATTTTTTTATCAAATTTATTGATATTGATATTTTGGTATTTTAAATACAAATAGATCGTGTAGATAAACAAGGGAAGAAATGCTAATAAAAAATGTAAAATTATAATTTTAAACATTAAGTCAAAACCTTTTCGTTGAAATCTTTTAAAATTCTTGCAGTCGCGCCCCATATAAAATAATTCATATAATTATAGACAAAAAAATTTCTCTTAACACCATTAAATATTTTGGTATGTAATTCAAGATTATTTACATTATTTATAAAAGATAAGGGTATTGTAAAGAGAGAATTAACCTCTCTTTTATCAATAACTGGTTCAAATTTATTGCTTGATAAAGCAATAACAGGTGCTATTAGATAATCTGTGCCTGTCATACAAATATCAAGGTACCCCATTATCTCTAGTTCATGATTCTGAATTCCAATCTCCTCATTAGCTTCTCTAATGGCTGTGTCAGTTAACGTCTTATCCTTCAGATCAACTTTACCTCCAGGAAAAGAAATTTGTCCTGCGTGGCTAGGCATTTGATCCGAACGAACAGTAAGTATTATATGATAGCTGCCATTAATCTTTTTTAAAATTAACAGAATGGCCGAATGTTTAAATATTCTGCCATTATATTCGGTATTCAATTTACTCGTTATTAGTTTATTTCTATTTTCAAAAATAGAATTAAAAATAGGTGGATTTTTATTTAATTTATCTTTTAAAGATTCATCAATAATATTTGTTAATTTATTCATTATGAAAAACACATCAATTAAAAATTATCAGCTTCCAATGCAACAAAAAAATTATCACTCCATAAACCCATAGTATTTTCAGAGGATTTTTTGAAATTTATACATAAGTCAATTATTTCTAGTGTTTGCATTCTAGAGAATACTGCTTCTAAATTATCTTTTACTTTAACATAAGGGGTAACCCCATTATTTGTAGGATTAATAGCAAACCTTATAGGATATTTCTTCCCCACAATAATTTCATGATCAACATTTGTTATGACAGTGAGCAATTGATTTTTTCCAGCACCAACAGCCTTTATTGATTTGATAACGAATGGAACGTCTATTACCTTTACCAGCACCTTCTCATACGGAGTAATTATATAATATTTTTGATCAGCCTCTAGCTTTAAAAACCTTGAAAATAAATTAATCATAGGTTGTCTTTTAATCTCAGATCCTTCAAAAAACCATTTTCCATTTCTGTCTATCAAAAATTTCTCATTAATACTCTCTGTATTGACTTCACCTAATCCAATTTCTTTAAAAAGCCGCTCTATTTTCATGTTTTATCTTATCTAGATAAAGTTAATATTATAAATCTACGATTTTTTTTACGTAAGGCCTAAGGTTACCGATTATTTTATTAAATTCTCCGGTTCCAAAGTCGTTGTATAGTATTCTTTGAGGATCGACAGGTCCAGGAAATTTTATTTGCCCACGTGGAACAATAGAAAAATTTAATTTACTATAATAAGCTAAATCTCCTACCAAGATCAGGACTGAGTGTCCATTGTCTCTGCAATGATTAATGCTTTCGTTTATAAGTTTATAACCAATACCATGACCTCTGCAAGAAGGGTGAATTGCTACCGGACCCAGTAAAAGTAGCTCTTTATCGTCATCTGATAAAATTGGCCAGTACCTTACAGAACCAATTAATAAATTATCTTTATAACAAACAAATGATAGGTTTGTGTAATGCAATGCATTTTCTCTTAATCGATATGCTGTTTTTGCAAACCTCCCTGGACCAAAAGCAGAAGATAATAGATCTCTAATTAGAGGATCCTCTTTTTTCTCTTCTCTTTTAATAGTAAGATTATTATAATTATTCATAAATATACTTATTATTTCTAAAAATTTATCTTTGTACAGATGACTAGTTATTTTAGAACAAATAGATTATATTTTCTATAATTACTATAATTTAATCACAATGGAGTCACTATGGGTTATATAAAAGAGGGAAAATGGATCGATCAGTGGTATAATACCCAAGCGACCAATGGTCATTACATCAGAAAACCTTCAACATTCAGAAATTGGATTACCAAAGATGGTAACCCAGGACCAACAGGTGTAGGCGGATTCATTGCAGAGAAAGATCGATATCATTTATATGTTTCTCTTGCTTGTCCCTGGGCCCATAGGGCGCTTATCTTCAGAGCCGTAAAAGGTTTAGAAAATATTATTACAATTTCAATAGTAAACGCAATAATGAAATCTAAAGGCTGGACGTTTGAAGAAGGTTTAGGGGTAACACCAGATGTAGTAAATAATAAAAAATACTTATATGAGATCTACTTGCAAGTCGACCCGTTGTATGAAGGAAGATCAACAGTTCCCATACTATGGGACAAAAAGAAATCAACAATAGTTAACAATGAATCTGCTGATATAATAAGAATGTTTAACACATCGTTTGATGATGTAGGTGGTTTAGAGGGCGACTATTACCCAATACAACACAGATTAAAAATAGATGAAATGAATGATTATATATATAATAATATCAATAACGGTGTTTATAAATCTGGATTTTCAACAACTCAAGATGCTTACGATGAAGCGGTTACAAAACTTTTTAATGGACTAGATTACTTAGAAAATATTCTATCAAAAAACAGATACTTACTAGGTAATATTATCACAGAATCCGACTGGAGATTGGCACCTACATTATTTAGATTTGATAGCGTCTATCATGGACACTTCAAATGTAATAAGAAAAAATTAAGCGAATATCCCAATCTTTCCGCATACACAAGAGAGCTTTATCAGTTTCCTGGAATCAAAGAAACGGTTGATATTGAATACAGTAAATTACACTATTATGGTAGCCATGAAACTATTAATCCTCATGGGATTATAGCTCATGGACCTGATATAGATTTTTCATCAAAACATGATAGAAATTTAATGTCTAGTTAGATAATAATAAGGATTAGGTTTTATGGAAACAATACTGTTTGGTGCCGGCTGTTTCTGGCACGTAGAAAAAATATTCTTTAATACAAAAGGAGTAATGACAACGGCTGTTGGCTATGCAGGAGGACAAACTAATAACCCAACATATAATCAGGTATGTTCTGGGCTAACTGGCCATGCAGAAGTTGTTAAAGTAGAATTTAATGAAAACGAAATTTCAGTTAAAGAATTGTTAAATATATTTTGGGAGATTCATGACCCTACTCAAATAAATAGACAGGGGCCGGATATAGGATCCCAATATAGATCATGTATTTTTAGTTCTAATCAAAATCATTTAAATATAATTAGGAATATAATTATCAATATTGAAAATACAAAAAGATACCAACTTCCAATAGCTACAATTCTTTATGAAGAAGAAAAATTTTGGTTGGCTGAAGAATATCACCAAAAATATTTAATTAAAAACCATTAATTTAAACGCTACTAGAAAATATAAATGTTAAAATATAGTATATCACACATATCAGATCTTCATTTACCAATAAAGAAAAAACCAAAATACAAAGAATTATTTAATAAACGTATCATTGGATTTATCAATTGGCATCTTAATAGAAAAAATAACTATAACGATAATATAATTAGAGACCTTATAAACGATTTAAAAAAACAAGGTAGTGATCATTTGATTGTCAGTGGTGATCTAGTAAATTTATCCTTAGAAGACGAATATATCAATGCTTCTAAAATATTAAAAAAAATTAGTATTCCAGAGAATATATCTGTTGTTCCAGGAAATCATGATTGTTATATACAAATGGATTTTGATAAATCTATTATCCATTGGAAAGATTATATTAAAACTGATGTGGTATTATCAAAGTATTTTAAAATGAAGAAAAATACTTTTCCTTATCTAAAGGTTAGAAATGAAATTGCATTGATTGGATTATCTACCGCTATACCTACTCTACCATTTATGTGCTATGGAAAGATTGGAAAAGATCAATTAAGAAAACTTGAAGATATATTTATTTATTTATCGAAAAAGAATTACTTTAAGATATTAATTCTCCATCACCCAATTCACAAAATTGGTCCCTTCAATTATAAAGGGCTTTTAGATAATGATAAACTTATTAAATTATTAGATGATTACAATATTGAATTATTACTTCATGGCCACCTTCACAAAGATTCTATCACATACCTCAAAACAAAAAATTCAATTATTCCTTGCTTTGGTATACCTTCAAGCTCAAAGGTTAATAAAAAAGCAAAACAAACTTCTTATAATAAATATGAAATATATAAAATGAATGATGAATGGAACTTTAATGTTTATCGGCGTATATATAAAAATGATATAAATGAATTTATGCAAGAAAAAATAGAATTAAATGAGATAAAAATATAATGAGAATAAGTTCTTTGAATCTAAAAATAATATCTGGCGGCGTTATATTGGCAATAGCCGTAGGCATCAGGCAATCTTTTGGTCTTTTTCTAGAACCAATAAGTTTAGATCTCAATCTAGGACGGGAAAGTTTTGCTCTTACCATTGGTCTTGTAAATCTATTATGGGGCATTTGCGCTCCTTTTACTGGAGCAATCTCTGATAAATATGGTACGGGTAAAGTAGTGTTATGTGGCGCTATGTTTTATTGCCTAGGTCTTTATCTAATCGGAATGGCAGATAATGAAACAAACCTTCTCTTTGGAGGAATATTAATTGGAATTGGGTTATCTGGACTTGGCTTTACTGTAATACTTGGAGCTATTGGTCGTGCTGTACCAAAAAATAAAAGAGGAACTGCACTTGGATTAGCGTCTATGGGAGGGTCAATAGGCATGTTCGCTGCAATACCAATGGCAGGAAAATTAATTCAAGATTATAGCTGGTCTATAGCATTATTAACAATGGTTATTATGGCTGCTATAATTGTACCCTTTGCCTATGGCATTAGAGGTAAATCTAATATATCAACGAAGGATAAACAAGTTGAGAATCCACAATCTGTAATAGAAGCTTTGAAAGAAGCCATGACACATAGAAATTTTATACTTTTAACAATAGGTTTTTTTATTTGCGGTTTTCATGTGAACTTTATTGTAACCCACTTACCAGCATACTTGTCAGATCTATCATTTGATTCCTCAGTAGCTACAACAGCACTTGCTTTAGTTGGCTTAGCGAATATATTTGGTGTTATTATAGCCGGAAAAATTGGCGATCATATGGAAAAGAGCAAGGCACTTGTTTATTTTTATTCATTAAGATCCATAGTTTTCATAATCTATGTCGCCCTTCCAATCACACCTATTTCCACGCTAATATTTACATTCACGTTAGGTTTGCTCTGGCTTGGAACCGTACCTCTTACAAGTGGATTAGTGGCTGCGTTCTTTGGAGTCCGTTATATGTCCATGTTATATGGGATCGTCTTTTTAAGCCATCAAATTGGTGGCTTTGCTAGTTCTTGGTTAGGCGGTTACCTTTATGATATTTCTGGTAATTATAACCTAATGTGGGGAATATCTATTTTTCTTGGATTATTTGCCGCATCAATACATTATCCTATTAGAGAGTGTGCAGTTGTAAGAAAAGCGCAATCAACCCAGTCGATATAATTTTTTAGCAGTGTTATAGAATATATTTTTTTTATCTATTAATTTTAGATCTTTAGTTGCATCTTTATATGAATTAATTAACTCTCCATAGTTACACCATATTTTTTCAATTGGAAAATTAGAGCCAAATAAGCAACGATTAGAGCTAAAAATACTTAAAACAGATTCAACAATGAACTTTATATGACTAGTATCATTTTTATGAATGAATGTTCCTAAACCTGATAACTTTATATATATATTCGAAATTGGAGCCAACTTTTTCATAAAATTAAGCCATTTCTCTATACCATCTTTGGTGTCATCATGAGGCATACCGGCATGTTGTAAAATAAAATTAATTTCAGGAAATCTATTTGCAAGTGCAATTGCCTGATCAACCTGGTTTTCAAATATTTGTAGTTCAAAAACTAACTGATTTTTTGCTAAAAATTCTAAATTCTTATTAAAAATCTTATCCTCCATAATATTATCTCGTGAGGCGAATGAATAATCTTTATTTTTATGCCAATGAAGTTGCATGCGAATACCTCTTGTTAGGGGGTAGGCAAGTAATTTTTCTAACATATTATTAGCTTTAGGGTTTAATAAATCACAAAACCCAATAAAGGCAGAAGGCCATCCAGATGCATTAAAGCATTCGTCTATATATAACGCTTCTTCTTCGCATTTATCTTCAGGCCAATTGCATTGAATATATACTGATTTAACAACATCATAAGGGATCACATCATCAATATATTCTTCTATTGAATAATCTTTTTTAATATCTGTGTAATCACCAAATATTCTTGGTTGTAATTCACCATTTAACCAATCTAGGTCTTTTTTCATCCACACATGATGATGTGAATCAATTACTGGAAATTCCATTAAATAAATACTCCATAAGAAATTATAATCTAACTATTGGCTTTGAAGAAATCATATAAAAACGTGGGACCAATAGCAATAACGAAATAAATATTCCAGAACCTAAGCCATACCACAATCCAATTATACCATATTCCAGATTAACCGATAAGTAGTATGCTATAGGTAATCCTATTAACCAAAAAGCTATTGATTGCATAACACAAGGCATCCAAACATCTCCGGTTCCTCTCAATGCACCTAATGTAACCGCCATCATTCCATCAAATACTGCCAAACAACCAATTATGATTAAAACTTGAGCAGTAAGATTAATTATTTCTATATCAATAAAAAATATTCTTGCAATAGTCTCAGGATAAAATACAGCAAAAAATGTAAATGGTAACGTTAAAAAAGCTGCAACAATTAGACCAACAAATCCTGAAACTTGAGTATTTTTAACATTCTGCATACCTACAGCTTTACCTACCCTTATGGATGTAGCCCCTGCCATGCCAATAGCCAGCATATACACAAGACTCATTATAGTAAAACATGCCTGGTGGGCAGCCAATGCATTTGTTCCAAATAATCCTGCTATAAAAACCATAACCCCAAAAGCTACGCTTTCAACAGCCTGCGTAAAAGACATGGGTAATGATATTTTTCTAAATTTTTTCGTAATTGGATCGTTTATGGATATTAATTGTTTAATCCACATATTTAATGGCACAATAATATTATATTTATTTTTATTTTTATTTGACATCCAAATTAAATAAATAAATGCTGCCAAAAAAACAACCCATCTTATAGAAGAAGATACTAAAATAGCTTCATAAGCTCCACCTAAATTAAAATAATTACCCCACGATAAAACAAAGATACCATTTAAGATTATGTTCAATCCATTGGCTGCCAACATAATACACATAGCCACTTTAGGGTAACCAAGAGATTCTAGGATTAAATTTGTTGACACAAACAACAACATTCCAGGTATTCCAAACGCAAAAACCATTGCAACTTTTGCGCCTTCTTCCGATACAACAGCATCTTGCCCTGTAATAAGAAATAATTGCTCAACATAAAGCGTACAAATAATTGCAATAATTGAAAAAATTATACTATGTAATAAACTTACTCTCCATACCCCACCTATTTGTTGTATATTATTTGAGCCAACCGCTTGAGATGACAAAACAACAGTGGCTTGTAACGCACCAATAGAAATAATCATTAAGGTTAGCCCTGGCGCCAAACCAATACCTAGGTAAGCAAGCTCATCAGAACCTGCCCAACCTGTCATCATAGCGTCTACAGTTACCATTAAGAGTATTGAAGTACGTGCTATTATAATCGGAAAACCTAATTTAATAGTTTCTTGAAAATGTCCGAATAAAAAATTTAAATTGAACAAAATAAGCCCTGACTAATCATTGGTATGATTGTTTATTTCTTGTTATCTAGTATCTTAGGCAAAAAAAGATAATTAAAAATAATAAATAATTATTCTTTGACAGTGCAGATAGGATCCCCAACAGAAACATCTTCTCCATCTTTTGCTAAAATCTCTTCTAATGTACCTGATATTGGAGCTTCAATCTCAGCAGTAGTTTTATCAGTTTCTAGTGCATATAGCTTGTCACCTTCTAAAAATTTTTCACCAGGCTTAACAAACCATTCTACTATTGTTCCTTCTTCCATATTCATACCGACTCGCGGTAACTTCAATGTTGTGCTCATTAATATTATCCTTAAATTTCTTTATTAAATTAATTCTCTAACTGTATTCACAATATTTTCAACATTTGGAATAACTTGGTCTTCTAGAATTGGAGAATAAGGAATAGCTAAATTATCAACCGTTACTCTTTTTACAGGAGATTTTAAGCTATTAAAGGCCTTGTCAGCAGCTATTGCTGCAATATGACTCGCAGCACTGCACACATCTCTTGCCTCATCAACAATTACAAGTCTACCTGTTTTCTTTACCGAGTTAATTATAGTTTCTTCATCTATCGGCAACAAAGATAAAAGGTCAATTACCTCAGCATGAATTCCTATTTTTTCAAGCGCCAAAGAAGCCTCGACAGCCTTTAAAACCATAGGGCCAATCGCAACAATAGTTATATCATTTCCCTCTCTTAATATTTCTGCCTTACCGATTGGTAAAATAAAATCATCATCAGGAACCTCTTCAGGCTTTCCGCTACTCCCTGCGGTTAAATAAAATACTGGATTATCATCTCGAATTGCAGCTTTTAATAGACCTTTTGCACTTCTCGCGCTTGAAGGCACAACTACTTTGATTCCACCTAAATTCATTAACGCGGGATAAGGAGTGTCAGAATGCTGGGCAGCAGCAGAACGTCCTCCACCTATCACTGCCATGTAGACAATAGGAAGAGTAATTTGTCCTCCTGTCATATACTTTAATTTCGCTGCTTGATTTGCAATAGAATCAAAGCCTGTGTAAATAAAATTACCATACAATAAATGACATATTGGTCTGTAACCAGCCGCAGCAGCCCCAACTGCCATGCCTGTCATTATGTTTTCGCAGATAGGAGTATCCCTAACCCTATCTTTTCCAAAACGTTCCTGTAATCCAGTGGTTTGACCTAAGAGCGATATACCAGCATCTTCACCATATAAAATTACTTTTTTATCTCTATCCATCTCTTCTATAAGAGCTGAATTAATTGCAGGCATCATTCTCATTCTAGACATAGTATAAACTCCTCTATGCTATCATATTATTAAAAGCGCTACTTAGATCAGGCAAAGGGCTATTCACAGCGAAAGATACAGATTCTTTTACTACAGAATCTATCTCATTATTCAAAGCCTCAGTTTTTTGATTATCAATTATAGAATTATCAAATAAATATTGTTCAAACCTTAGCAAAGGATCCTTATCATTTGCCAACCATTTATTGACCTCATCTTGGTCACGATATGTCCTAGACAAAAAAGAATATTCAAATTCAACATGCCCTCTTTGCCTATATGTATGAGCTTCTATAAACGTTGGACCTTGATTATTCCTTGCTCGTAAGACGGCCTGTGCAGATGCTTGCCACATTTCTATAAAATTATTCCCATCAACTTCTAAAGTTGGAATTCCAAAAGGCTTAGCACGATCAACTATTTTGCCAGAAGTTACCTCGCTAGTATGAGTAAATTCTGAATATTGATTATTTTCACAAACAAAGATAAGAGGTAATTTCCACAAAGAAGAAATGTTCATTGCCTCCATCAAAACACCCTGATTTGCAGCACCATCACCAAAAAAAACTACTGAGACTTTATTTTTTTTATCCATAGAAGCAGCTAAAGCTGCGCCTATAGCCAATCCCATACCACCTCCAACTACGCCATTGGCTCCCATGATTCCTTTCTTGAAATCAGCCACGTGCATAGACCCCCCTTTTCCATTGCATATACCGGTTGCCTTCCCGTATATTTCAGCCATCATTGTATTAACATCACCACCTTTTGCAATAAAATGTCCATGTCCACGGTGTGTGCTTGATATCCAATCATCTTCAGTCAGATGGTCACACATGCTTACTGCAATAGCCTCTTGTCCAATGTAGAGGTGAACAGCTCCGGGAAATGCACCCTCTTTTGTTGCGCTACTCAAATGCTCTTCACATTTTCTAATAAGCAACATTTTTTTATATAACTCTACCAGTTTTTCATCAGAAAGATTATCTAAAGTATTATGCTTATTAACATTCATGATTACCCCCTATTCACCTAACTTATATGAACAATTTCTTCTGTATTTGCTGATTCAATAATTGCATCCAAAATTTCAATATTCGATATAATTTCATGAATCTTTATTCTATATTCACATTTACCATTTATTGCATCGGCCCATTCTTCAAAATTCATTTTAACTGTATTAACAACCGCATATTCTTTGGTAGTTCTTTTTCCATTATGATCACAAAATACTAATTCAGCGGGATCATCAAAATCAACATTAGATATCTCTCTTACCTCAACCCAACCCTTCTCGCCAAATATTGTAAATCTTCCATAAAATGGAGTTGAAATTAGTACAGCCATAGTTGCTGTTATGTTATTTTTAAACCTAATGTTGACGGATAAAGTATCCTTTTTCGGATGAGAAAATACAATAGATCCTGACTTTGCAAACACTTCACTAGCTGAACCAACAAAAGATACAAAGAAATCTGTAAGATGGATTCCTAATGCCGTCATTCCACCTGCAGGAGCTGAATTAGGATCAAGCCTCCAATTATCTTTATCAATCTTTGTAAACAAATCATGGCTAAAATTACTTTCCAAGTGAAGTATCTTACCAAGAATGTTTTTCTGAAGCATATCCTTTACTTCAATCATCGCCGGTTCCCATCTTCGCTCATGCCCTAAACCTAATATTATTCCTGCTTCATCACAAGCTTTTGCCATTTTTCTTGCACTTTCAATACTTAAAGCCAGAGGTTTCTCGCAAAAAACCTGTTTCCCTTTTTTAGCTGCATTTACAACTTGTTCTTCATGATATTTATTCGGAGTAGCTAATATAACAGCATCTATATTATTATTATTAATCACTTCATCAAAATTTTGTGACACGTCAACATTATGTTTTATAAAAAAATCTGAGGATTGATCTGCATAAGGATCAACGCCATGAGTTATATTTATCTTTTTACTATTAGAAAGACATTCTATAATTTGTTTCCCCCACCAACCAAGGCCAATAACTGCTGCTTTCATTAAAATCTCCCCCATGTATAATTTAAGCTTATAATATAGTATTATTTTATCTATATTAAAAAAATATACTAGTTATTATAAAATAATAAATCTATATTTATTATAGTCAGCCTATAAATGAGAGAAAAAGTAAAATGAAAAATGAAATTGGATTCTCTGCTAGCGAAAACCCGTTTGTAGTTGAACATGGTGGATTCTATAGACGCTGGATACCCATGCTTGATAATCTAGAAGAACTTGAATCAGTGGTCAAAACCATAACCGCAACTACGGAAGATGTTTGGATTCCAATCTGGAAAGAAGCAGGGTTAAAGCATGAAGATATTGGAGACAAATTACTAGAAAAAAATAAAATTGATGAAGCGTGTAAAGAATTCCTAATAGCAAAAACATACTATTCAATTGCAAGATATCCAGGAGAAATTACTAAAAATAAATCTGTTGTTAGCGCAGAATGCGCAAGAGTTTATCGAAAAGCCTGTAATTACACGTCACCTGAGACTGAGATTATAGATATAGAGTGCCAAGGAAAAAGTATTAGATGCCACTTCCGTACACCAAAATCAACTGCAAAGCTTCCCGCTGTACTTATAATGTGTGGCGCAGATATGTTTAAAGAAGATAGAGGCTGGGCTTCAGAATATGCTGTAAAAAATGGAATGGCAGCTCTTGTAATGGACGGACCTGGTACTGGTGAAAATCCATTCCCATGGGACCCCGAATCAGTCAAAGCTTGGATGGCAGCTATAGATTATCTTGGATCAAGAGATGATATTGACGAAGGAAGGATTGGTGCTTTTGGAATAAGCAGAGGAGGATATTCGGTTATGCAATTAGCTGGCACATATCCAGAGAAGGTAAAAGCAGTCGTTGCTAATGCAGGACATCCATTCGGATATGAAATGAATGAAGATGAATTAAATGCTTTTGTTGAAGCAAGGAATCAAAGAGCTCAACATGTATTTGGAAAAATTGGAGATCCTCCAGCGTTCCCAAGTTGGTCTGTTGAGAAAGAAAAAGAAATTTTTGAAAAATGGTCATTATCAAAACTTGGAATAATAGATAAAATCACCCAACCACTCCTAATGATAAATGGTAAGAAAGACCATTTAGCACCTATAGGAAATATATATTATATGCTTGAAAATGGACCTGTAACAGGTAAAGAGGTTAGAATATATCCGGATGCAGGTCATTGTGCATTTAAATACTTTGATGATTGGGCCCCGGCTTCATTCAAATGGCTAGCAAGTAAATTGTAACATATAATCTAATTACCATTTAGTATATCGTCTGCAATCTTCTCGGCTGTCATCATTGTTGGAAAATTCAGATTTGCACATGGTACAATCGGAAATATTGATGCGTCCACAACTCTTAAGCCTTCAATACCATTTACTCTTCCAAATCTATCGGTAACAGCCATCGGGTCATCTGAGCGACCCATTCTACAAGTACAAGATGCATGCCATACACCAACTGCAGATTTTTTTATAAAATTAGCTAGGACATTATCGTCTTCCATAAGAAGGCTTAAATCCGGAGCCTCGACAACAAATTTTTTCAATAAAGCCTCTCTAAGAACATCCGGTCCATCCAGTAATTTTGAAAATAGATTTGTTAAAATCTTATTTTTAATATTAACTTGTCCAACTTGCCTTACCTTTTCCCCATACACAGCTGCAAAGACATCCTTGGTTGCTACTTGTAATTCTTTTGATTTTTGTATAATAACCATTTTCCTAAAAGCATCCATTAACCTAGATAGATCCCTTTCATCTGATAGCAAGTTAAATTGAACTTGCGGTTCAACTCTAGGATCAATAGAAGTTAACTTTACCTGACCGCTTTCTGAATAAGTTCTATTCACAAAGATAATTAAAGATGCGATTTGATTTCCTATACTATGCCATGCTGTTTTCGAACAAACAGCAACATACATATCCCCTTGAGGTACATTTTCTAGGTCAGATGTGTATCTTAAACCTAAAAGTAAATGCCTTCTTGTATAATCGTTAACTCTCGCATCAGGCTTTATATAAGATGCAACATTTACAGAAGGATGATCCATCAACCTTTGCCCCACACCAGGTAAATTTAATTTTACATCTATGCCCAAATCTTTTAGGTCCATCGACGGCCCAATTCCAGATCTCAATAAATGTGTTGGTGAGTGTATAGCCCCAGATGATAATATAACTTCTTTTGCCATATATTCCATCTCTTTACCTTTGCTTTCAGCAGCTACACCTAAACACTTCATTCCATCAAAAATTAATCTTGTAACGTGTGTATCCGTCATTATGGTAAGATTACTCCTGTGACGAGTTGTTGGATCAAGATAACCAGCGGCAGCCGACACTCTTCTCTCATAGACATGGGACCCAGTTACTGGAAAATACCCATCCTCAAATTTTCCATTTTGGTCTTCCAAATATTTAAAACCAATACTCTTAAATGCTTGTGCAGTTGCTTTAACATGGCCGTTCCATAATTCTGGAAAAGTTCTAGATACCGGTATTCTGCCTTTATTGCCATGCAAGGGACCTTCGAAATCCATATCTCTTTCGACTTTTTTAAAGTATGGTAAAACTTTATCCCAATTCCAGTCTTTTGCACCCCTCTCTTCCCATATGCTATAATCATTCGGTGCGCCCCTGTTGGCAACCTGTCCATTAATTGACGAACCTCCGCCTAGGACTCTAGCTTGTTCATATTTTCTTAGAGGGACATTATTATTGTCAGGATCATTGTGAGGAACAACTTCGGTTGATACCTTTAAATCCCCCCAATGAAACCTTTTATCCAAATAAGCTGTCCCTGGATATGTGTCAAGAATGACTGACGGAACATTTCCTGGAGGCGTATCTGGCCCAGCTTCTATTAATAATACATTATTTTTTGATACTGCAGACAATCTATTTGCTAAAACGGAACCAGCAGATCCTCCCCCAACAATAATATAATTATAAATCATAACATACCTCTCTATACGAATATTTTTCTTATTTTACAGAAGGCCATATTCTTTCTGCGACAGTAGGAGACCCAGGTGCATGGATTGTGTAATTATGTATTTTATGTGTCCATTTATCATCTGTTAACCCGAGCGCTTCATGTTTTTCTTCAAAATTCTTTTGTCTTTCTTCTAAGGATGTAAATTCGTACATAACAGAAAATTTTGCCCACCCTGCTGCACAAAGCATTGTTCTTGCGGCAATACATCCCGGTAATCTTGCTATTGCTGGTAATCTATGTTGAGTATACCAAGAACAAACATCAAACTCGTCTGCAATGGTTTTAGTTCTAAAACTACCCATTTGTATAACAGGACCAGGTGTTGTTGCCGGAATTCTTTTTATAGTTTCTGGGCCGTCCACTCTAGATATAACTTGAAATAAACAAGCTCTAGAACCTATTCTTCTATCAAGCATTTTATGAAAAACTGTATCTTTATCATTTATAAAAGTATTGTGACCAGTTAATGTTGCCACTTCAGCGGATCCAACTAGTTGCAGATACTGACTTCCTTGACCAATATCTTTATCATCTACCCGAGGTAAATTATCCCTAATATTTTTCATACCATCGCCCTCTTTACCGCCGGCTCTGTAATGAGCGGCCCATAAACAACCAGGTTTTTGTTGTATTGAAGGCAAATAATCGTTGTGCATCCAGTTAAAATAATCGGCGTTATCTTCATCTGGCAAATCATACCAAATTGCCCATATAGCGTTATCCATAGTTCCCCCATTTTTATAAAATTCAATTATATATATTTATTATAAGCTATGTAAAATAAAAAATTTAAACTAACAGCTATCCAAACCATCTTTTAGAATAATTAAGATTTGCAATTAAAATGTTTTTTTATATGATAAAGATATACAAATCATAGAAAGTAATAAAATGACTGACGATAAACAATTCAAGATGCTGCATACAATGATAAGAGTATTAGACATAGAAAAATCTGTAGACTTTTATACACGCTTACTTGGCATGAAACTATTAAGAAAAAAAGATTTTCCTGGCGGTCGATTTACAAACGTTTTTGTTGGTTATGGATCGGAAGATACGCATGCTGTCGTTGAGCTAACCCATAATTGGGATCAAGTTGAACCTTATGAGCTTGGTTCAGGATATGGCCATATTGCATTAGGTGTAAAGGATATTTACAAAGTATGCGAAGATTTAGAAAGGTCTGGTGCAAAAATACCAAGAAAGCCTGGTCCAATGAAACATGGTACAACACATATAGCATTTATAGAGGATCCTGATGGCTACAAGATTGAACTAGTAGATTTGGACACTAGAAAAATATAACAACTTGTATTCTATGATTTTCTTGTCTTGTTTGGTATAAAAAATATAATAATTGTAGCCGTCAAGCATATAGCGGATAATATATAAAATATTATTTTCAAACCATAAATATCAGCTACAATACCTCCTATTAGAGAGAATACTGCTGCAAACCCTACCTGTGCCATAAACAATAAACTTATAACACTTCCTGAGGTTTTCTCGGAAGCAATATCTAAGGCCCAACTCTGCACAACTGGTCTACCAGAATAAATTGCAAAGCCTATAAGTCCACATAAAAATATTAAGAATAAACTATTTTCAGAAATAGTTAAAAGAGGAATTAATAAGAATGATAAAAGAAGACCGCTCAAAGCAACGGGTTTTCTTCCTATTCTGTCTGATAGAATACCGGCAGTAGGTCCAGAAAGCAATCCCCCAAATTGCATGCTAAATAATGCAGATCCGATAATAACAGGGCTAACTCCAATATTAGTAACAAGATACAATGGCATTGTAAATAAAACACCATTCTGAGTTAAAGTCCTAACGCCGGCGACTAAAAATAGTGGAATTAATTGTCTGTTTCTTAATAAGATCTTTAGATTATTAAAATAATTCTTAGGACTTGATTTTGCATTTACCTTACTCGGATCTGACTTGCTATCATCTAAATAAAAATAAATTAGAAACATCAACGCAAATAATGGTATTGACAGTATTGCTGCTGTTCCATTCCATGTCATAAAATATAACAAGAATCCTCCAACTAGAGGAACTGTTGCATCACCAAGGCTAGCTCCAATACTATGAATAGAAAGAGCAAAACCTCTACTCTTTGGATATTTCAAAGATAAAAATGTAAGTGCAGCAGGGTGCCAAAGACTTATGCATATACCTATTAAAATAACACTTAGAAATAGAAAGGAGATAGATGTTGAAATACTGATCAACAGCAATGCTAACCAACCCATAAACAAAGAAATAACCTGGAATATCACATGACGACCGGTCAAATCAACCAATGGGCCGCTTAGAACGCTTGATAAAAAATTTGCAATGTAAAATACAGTTAAAATTAATCCTGCTTGGGTATAAGTCAAACCCAGATCAATAGTAATATATGGTAATAATAAATATATAGCAGTTTGTGTCCAGTGCGTTCCACCATGTCCTAAAGCTACAATTATTGATTGGGCTTGATTCTTCATAAAAATAGATATGTTTTGCATTATTTTAATCTCATAAAGAATTAAATCTTATATAGTTTATTAATTGTAACCGCATTACATCAAATGCCTTTTAATACATTCACTCGCTCTTTTGCTGCAGACATTAAAAAACCTATATCCTGTCCTGCTAAGAAAAAATTTGCACCCATATTTATATATTGTTTTGCCACCTCTGGAATTTTTACCCCACCAGAACCAAGCCATTTGCCATGTTTTTCGCATGATAAAGCAACTTTTTCATAACAAGAAACTACTTTTTTATTACCGAAATCCTGAGGACAACCTAAAGACATAGCCAAATCATTAGTTCCGATCATAACAATATCAATTCCTTCTACAGAAGCAATTTCATCTATCCTGTCTATTGCTTCTGGCGTTTCTACCATTGCAACCAATAACATGGATCTATTTAATTCTTTGACTGCCTCGGGTAATTTTACATCTTGGTATTGAAATTGAGCAATCGCTCCACCAACGCCACGGTGTCCATCTGGAGAAAACTTTGCAATGTCGACTAGCTTTTGGGCTTCTTCAGGAGATTCTACATGAGGAAGAACTATTCCCATCGCCCCGCCGTCTAATATTCTAGAAACCATTGAATAACCATTAATAGGAATTCTAACTATGGGTGTAATATTTGATTGCAATGCCGCTATAGAAATCTGACAAGCTGTCTCACTAGATAAAGCGCCGTGCTCTAAATCAATGAACAGCCAATCAAAACCAACTGTAGACATCATGCTTGCAATATCAACTGTTCTTGATTGGACTAGGCCAACACCTAATGTAAGTTCATTTTTTTCTAATTTACTTCTTGTTGGATTAATTAATTGATAACTCATAATATTATTTACCTCACTTTGCTATTAACCCTTGGCATCAAAAAAGCGACTGTCAATGCTATTAAACTTGTTAATGTTAACATATAAAAAGTTACCTTCAAACCATAATTATCTGCTAAAATTCCTCCAATAAAAGGTACAGTTCCTGTTAGCGCTGCCTGAGCTGTAAAAAGCATGCTAACTGCACTACCAGATGTTTTGTCTGTAGTTAAATCCATAGTCCAACTATGAATAACTGGTCTTATGGAATAAAGAGAACAACCAGCAAGAGATACGATCCCTATAAAAATATACACATTATTAAAAAATGGTAAAATCAACAATAACAAAGTAGATGCAACGAGTGCACATAAGACAACTTTCCGTGCACCTATCTGATCCGACCAAGCACCTGCCATAGGACCTGCAAATATTGCTCCAATCTGTATGGAGAATAGAGCAAATCCAATGAGAGCCGGACTCGCATCCATAATGAAATATAAATACAGTGGCAAGAAAACAGTAACGCCATTCTGTGTCATCGACCAAACACCAGCCATTAAGCATAACTGAAGCATTGATCTATTGCCGACCAGGGCTTTAAGACCTTCAACATAATTTACCCTTGTTGTTGGTTTTTTTTCAATAACCTCATGCTCTGAGGTAAGTTCCATTCTATTAATAACTTTTTCTGATGGCTCTAAGTATATAATTAGATATACAGCCATAACAATAACAGGAATAGACAATAACATAGAGGTAGCTTCCCAAGCTAAAAACAACATTAGTATACCCGCAATTGGTGGCCCTATTGCATCTCCAAGACTTGCTCCTACCGTATGAATTGACAATGCTAACCCACGGTTCTTATGATATATTTGTGACAAATATGGTATCGCAGGCGTATGCCATCCGCTAACACAAAATCCTATAAAGACAGCTGCAATTGCTAGTAAATAAACTGTATCTGAGAATCCTAATATAATTAATGCTAATATTCCCGAAATAAGGCACATAAATTGAAATTTAATATACTCTCTAGTAATATCAACAATAGGACCGCTAATTATAGTGATAGCGACAGCAGCCATGAAAAAAATAGAAACCATGGTTCCTGCGGTTTTAAAATTTAAACCAAGATCCTTTACAATAAATGGCAATGATACAAGAAAAATCCCATTTACCCAATGGGTTGCCGCATGACCGATGCTAACTGTCAACAACGGTTTTATATCCTTAATTTCTCTGAAATTCTTTATTACTGGATGCATTATAATTAATCTTTCCTGGCATTTTTATTAGGATTTAAAAAATGGTAGCGGAGGAGGGATTTGAACCCCCGACACAAGGATTATGATTCCTCTGCTCTAACCAACTGAGCTACTCCGCCATAGGCAATCAATAATTTTTTATTATATATTTTTGTAAGATAATTAATCTATTTATTTATACAAGTACAGCTATTTAAATTTTTTATAATACTAATGAACGCTATTAACAGGTTCGGTTTGTTTTGATATCCAGCCTCCACCTAAGACTCTTGACATTGGTTTATTATCCTCATAAAAAACACAAGCTTGTCCAGGAGAAACGCCGTATTCAGGATTAACAAATCTTACTTTAATCTCACCATCATCGTTAAATAAAGTAGCAGGAATTGGTGCTGAAGTTGATCTCACTTTAACAAACATATCTAAATTATTATCAGACAAAGAATTAAGATCACTGCCACCAATCCAATTTATATTATTTAATTTAATTTCATTAATCGATAGATTATCTCTTGAACCAACTGTTATTTCTTTTTTGATACTATCAATTTTAACTACGTAGTTTGGCTCTCCAGTGGCAATCCCAATGCCTTTTCTTTGTCCAATTGTATAATGAATAATTCCATTATGTTCCCCTAACACATTTCCGTGCATATCAATTATATTACCTTTTTCCGCTGCATTTGGGTGTAGTTTTTTAATTACGGATGAATAATGACCGTCCGCTACAAAGCATATATCTTGACTGTCAGGTTTATCAGCTACCAGAAGACCTAAATCTTTAGCTATATCTCTAGTTTCAGACTTATTCAAATCTCCTAAAGGAAAACGTATGTAATCCAATTGTTCATGAGTCGTTGTAAAAAGAAAATAACTTTGATCTTTAGAATCGTCTTTTGCCCTAAATAGAGCTCTTTTTCCATTTAAAACTTTACTTGAAACATAATGACCAGTTATTAAGCAAGATGCACCTAATTCTTTTGCTGTATTATATAAATCTCTAAATTTTATTTTTTCATTGCATCTCACGCACGGCAGAGGGGTTAAGCCATCTTGATAAGATTTTGCAAATTCATCTATAACCTCAGATTTAAAAATCTTTTCATAGTCTAAAACGTAGTGTTTAATTCCAATCTGATCTGCAACACGTTTTGCGTCTTGAATATCTTGACCAGCACAACAAGCACCTCTACGTTTTGATGTTGCGGAAGCATTATATAGCTGCAAAGTTATACCAACTACATCATATCCTGCCTTAGCACAAATTGCAGCGGCTACAGAAGAATCAACACCACCCGACATTGCAACCACAACCCTCTTATTTGACGAAGGCTTTCCTATACCAAGATCACTTAAATTTGATATCACTTAATTTCCTTTTGTTGAACATAGAAAGAATAACACAGCATTTTCTATAAAATATATTTAATTAAATCAATCTCGAAAATTTATAAATTGAAGAGGAAGAATGAACTCTTTTTCCTTCAAGACTGATATTGCATCCTGCAGATCATCTCTTTTTTTTCCGGTGACCCTTAGCTCATCACCTTGAATAGAAACCTGAACCTTTATTTTTGCATTCTTTATTTCTTTAATAATATTTTTTGAAAGATCTTTATCGATTCCTTGAATCAAAGCAATGTCTTGTCTAACAGCCTGACCTGCGGCTTGATCAACTTTCTTAAAATCAAGAACACCTGCATCTATATTTCTTTTTGATAAATGACCTTTTAATATCTCATGGATTTGTCTTAATTTTAAATCATCATCAGCATTAACTGTGATAGTATCTTTATTTAAAACAACCTCACAATGAGATCCTTTAAAGTCATATCTTTGTTCAATTTCCCTTAAAAGATTTGAAACTGCATTATTCACTTCAGCTAAATCAATTTTTGAAACTACATCAAATGTTGGCATTTCTTTATCTATCTATATTAAAATTAAAAACATATAATTATTTATTTATATCATTTTATATTACGAGTAAAGAGGCATTAAAAATCAAGTTTTTTGAAAAAAATAATTATTATTGTGATTTTCAAATAATATAGTGCACAATTTATTACATATATTATACAAATCTTCTTGATGAATATTTTCAAAATACTATTTTAAATATATAGAATAATAAGTGATTCGAAAAAAATACTTAATTTGCATACTATTAGCCCGTTAATAGAATTACAAAAGATAAAGGGGTGTTATGAGAGTTCTACTTATTGAAGATGACACAAACACATCTCAAAGTATTGAGATAATGTTGAAATCCGAAAATTTTAAGATAGATACAACTGACCTTGGTGAAGAGGGCATTGATCTAGGAAAACTATATGATTATGATATTATTCTCCTTGATATAAACCTACCTGACATGACTGGTTACGATGTACTAAAAACCTTACGTGGAGGAAAAATAGAAACTCCCATACTCATCCTTACTGGTCTCAGTGATACTGAAAATAAAGTAAAAGGATTTGGTTTTGGAGCAGATGATTATTTAACAAAGCCATTTCATAAAGAGGAGCTAATTGCAAGAATTCAGGCCATAATTAGAAGATCAAGAGGTCACGCTCAATCAATAATAACCACAGGCAGACTGTCTGTTAATCTTGACGCAAAGACAGTTGAGGTAAATAAAAATAGAGTGCATTTGACAGGAAAAGAATATCAGATGTTAGAGTTATTATCGCTTAGAAAAGGAACAACGCTTACTAAGGAAATGTTCTTAAACCACTTATATGGTGGAATGGATGAACCAGAATTAAAAATAATAGATGTTTTTATTTGTAAATTAAGAAAAAAACTAATCTCCGCGACAGGTGATGAGAATTATATCGAAACTGTTTGGGGAAGAGGGTATGTTCTAAGAGATCCTGAAAGTGTTTCTGGGGATGAACTAGAAACAGCATGAGAATTTTTTTTACAAGGATTTGATTTCAATTATAATACCTTCTTTATTATTAAGCTCTTTAAGAAAGATCTTCTTATTTAATTGAGCTACAATTAATTTTGTGAATAAAATTTGAATTAATTTTGTATCTATTAAATCGATATCAATATCTTCTGATGTAAAAATATTACTAATATCTCTATTAATTGTAAAATTTTTTCCGTAGCATGCAGCTTGAATTGTAGAGTTTTTATCTGAAATTACAATATTACCACCCCTTGGTAATAACTGTAACGAAACTAAATATAAGTTTAGAATTAACCTCACGGATGAAGTCTTTAGCAAATTGTTATCAAGGTCTAACTCTAGTTTAATTTTCTTATTATCATTATATAAATTTAATATTTTGAATAACTCTCCTTTCTCAAGGGAAGTTATATCTTCTCTAAATACACCAAACGCAACTCGATAGAGTGAAATCTGAGATGAAGCTCTTTGCAAGCTTTTTCTAACAAGCGATTCTGCTAATAAATTAGTTTCATCATTAATATTTTCATCAATCATTTCACAGCCATTCAAAGCTGCTGATATAGGATTTATTAGATCATGACAAAGCTTACTACATAGCAGTGTAATTAATTCAATTTCTGTATAATGCTTATTCATATATAATTTTACAATATATTATGGTTTGTATTTTAATATAATATGATTATATCAATTAATAATAGACTTTATAATAATTAAATTAATAATATTACGTAAATAATTATGAAAATAAATACAGAGCATAGTAAGAAAAAATTAATTGAGGAATTAATTAAGGTATGCCTAGAATCATCAAAAGCAATCATGGAAATCTATGCGACTGATTTTGATGTCGAAACTAAATCAGATTTTTCTCCAGTTACCATTGCAGATAAATTATCAGAAGAGATTATTTTAAATGGAATTACAAAATTAGAGCCCGGAGTTGAAGTTATTGCCGAAGAATCCTTCTATGATGGTACAAAAGAAATCGAAAATGAAACATTTTTTTTAGTTGACCCCTTGGATGGAACCCGAGAATTTATTAAGAAAAATAATGAATTCACAATAAATATCGCATTGATTGAGAATAAAAAACCAACATTAGGTCTAATTTTAGTTCCAACAGAAAAATCGATCTATTTTTCTTATAACACTACTAATTCGTATAAGATGAGTTACTCTGGAGCGAAACAACCTATAAAAGTTAAAAGCAAACAATCAGAAAATAATACGCTTTTATATGCTAGATCGAGTGCATCGTTGCGTCTAAATAAATTTATAAAAAACAATAATATCAATAATGTTATTAATTGTGGATCATCTTTAAAATTTTGCCTATTAGCGTCTGGCTACGCTGACTCATATCTTCGATTTGATCCCTGTTATGAATGGGATACAGCTGCTGGTCACGCTATATTATTAGGGGCAGGAGGAAATATCGTAAATCTAGACAATACAGATTTTATATATAATAAAAAAGAAAGCGGTTACTTAAATGATGGTTTTTGTGCATATGCTGAACAAAAACCTATATTTTAAAAATAAGTGATTAAATTTAATTAATTATTTATTCTTTATAATAATAATATAATTATAAATTAATTATGTGGTCTGTTTGTTATGAAAAGTTTCAAAACTATAAATATCCTAACAATTTTTTCAATGTTAGTTATCATTGTTGTGATGAGCGTTCCTGCTTATTCGGAATGGTACGAAGATCCTGTATCAGATGTAAATGATGATAAATATGGAATTAATGAACTTATAGTTACAGGACATAAAGTATTTGGCGCAACATCTGAAGGTTTAGCAACTGTAGTTGAAGCTATATTTTCTGCAAAAGGTCGCCCCAATGCCTATATTATAGGTGAAGAAGCAAGTGCTGCGTTTATTGGCGGATTAACCTATGGAGAAGGAGTTATCCATAGTAAGACAGAGCCGGAACAAAAAATATATTGGCAAGGCCCAAGTATTGGCTTTGATATGGGTGCCGATGGCTCAAGAGTAATGATCCTAGTTTATAATTTAGATGATAGAGATAATTTATACAGAAGATTTCCAGGAGGTGCTGGAACAGCATATACGTTGGCTGGCTTAGGCGGGAGTTTTCATACACATAATAATGGCATTATCCTCGCTACTATAAAAACTGGTGCAGGCTTTAGATTAGGTGCAAACGTAAGCTATATTAAATTTTCTGAGAAGCCAAAATGGTTACCATTCTAACAGCAGATTAAACGTTATAAAAAAAGAAAAAATATGGAAGATATACTAAGCAATATAAGTTATATGCATATTTTTCTTGCTTGTTTAATTGTTTTTATTTCATCTCTTGCGCAAAGTATATTTGGGATGGGATGGGGTATGATTGCAGCTCCCTTGCTAGCATTATTAGACCCAAAACTAATCCCTTCAACAATTGTCTTTCTTGGTTTTTTTGCAGCCCTATATCCCAGTATAGTTTATTACAAAAATATTAATTGGACGATATTCTACCCTGCAATTACTGGAAGAGCAACTGGATCAATGATTGCTGGACCTGTTACAGCTTATCTTATTGCAACCAATAAGATTGAATTAATTTTAGGTATTATACTTCTTATTACAGTATTCATTAGTGCATCAAAAATTGGAAGAATAAAACAAACTCGAAGAAATCATTTTATTGCCGGAACTTCTTCTGGGATATTAGGAACGCTAGTAGGAGTTGGTGGGACACCAATGGGAATTATTCATCAAAATAATGACCCCATAATGGTTAGGGCTAACAATAATGCATTTTTTATGATAGGTAGCATCATTTCATTTGCAATTCTTGTATTTTATGACGTTATGCAAATGTATCATATTTATATGGGAATATTACTCTTACCACCATTGTTTCTTGCCTCGATTACAGCAAAATACTGTTTAAAGTATGCAAGCAATATTCTGAAACCGTACATCGTAACGGTTTGTTCTTTATCATCTATAGGTCTAATTCTAAGGGGATTAGATCTGATATAATAGAAGCTGGTGTCTAGGGGGCTTTGAGAATCCCTGTTTCCGGCTTGAGAGGCTAGAGTCCTAACCACTAGACGATGTGGACATACAATAAGGTTAATTACTATCGACATAAAAAGTAAAAGTATTTAGTATTATCCCCTTAGTAGTATCAAGTGTTATTAAATCATAGCTTTCATCTTTATTTCTAATAGTAATAAGGGTCTTTTTTCCTTCGTTATTGATATCAACAATCAAACTATCTGGCTTTACCATTATTTTATTGTTGAGTAATATATTATCATTGTTATTATCAGCCTCAGGATTAGCTACCCTATAACCAATCGTGATAAAAACAACAATGAATCCAATAACCAATAAGACACCCATAAATATGACAGCAAATTTTAAGCCCGCCGGTGCTTTTCTATTATTAGTATCTAACTCAATATCTTTATCAACACTAATTTGATCCATGAATATACCTCAAAAAAATTTAATTTCATTAATAGCTGACGTTGATGATGAGGGCAAGAGAATTGATAAATTCATTGCAGACAATACACCTAGTATAAGCAGAACTAGGATTTCCAACCTTATTTTAACTGGAAATATTACTTGTAATAAAAAAATTATTCTATCAAAGACTTATAAGATTAAAGAAAACGATGTTCTTTCAATAAACTTACCAGAGCCAACAAACCCAAACCCACAGCCAGAGAATATTCCCCTTAATATAGTATTTGAAGACAGTGATATAATTGTTATCGACAAACCTGCTGGTCTCGTTGTTCATCCAGGTTCCGGGAATCACTCCGGAACCCTAGTCAATGCATTGATTTCATATTGCGGTGATTCTCTTTCTGGGATAGGGGGCGTTAAAAGACCAGGAATTGTTCATCGCCTTGATAAAGATACGAGTGGAATTATGGTAGTAGCAAAAAATGATATAGCCCACAACCATCTCTCCAAACAATTTGCGGATCATGGAAGGAATGGGTTACTTAAAAGATCATATTTGGCTTTCGTATGGGGAATACCAGAAAAAACATCTAATACCATAGATATTGCAATACAAAGACATAAGATTGATAGAACAAAAATGGCAATAGTTAAAACAAATAATCCAAAAGGTACTTTTGCAATAACTTCTTATAAAATTGTAGAAAAATATTTAAACAAAAAAAATGATCCTATTGCTTCTTTAATACGTTGTAAATTATATACAGGTCGTACCCATCAAATTCGAGTACACATGGCATATATAGGAACACCTGTAATAAATGATGTAAAATATGGGAATGGTTTTAAAACTAAAATGAACAAACTACCAGAAAGTTGTCAAATAATTATACAGCATGCAAATAGACAAGCCCTGCACGCTGAACTATTAGAATTTGAACATCCTACTACAAATAATTTAATGAGCTTTAGTTCAAATCTCCCACTAGAGTTAAAAAATATCAAAAATGGGTTGTCAAAATTATAAAATAAAGCTATTTTATATAGCTTTACAAAATTAATGAGCTAATTTATTCGGTGTATAAT
Source organism: Rhodobiaceae bacterium (assembly GCA_018651345.1). GTDB lineage: Bacteria > Pseudomonadota > Alphaproteobacteria > Rhizobiales > TMED25 > CAJIYR01. The sequence continues at coordinate 12,622 of JABIEF010000074.1, read as the reverse complement.
TAATATAAAGGTCACTATAAAATGTATGCTTCAATACCAAGTATAAATACAGATAGCAGTCTAAACTTATATCTAAAAGAAATTAAAAAATTTCCAATGCTATCAAAACAAGAAGAATATGACCTTGCAACTGCATTGAAAGATAATAATGACACACATGCCGCTCATAAATTAGTTACTAGTCATCTTAGACTTGTTGCAAAAATCGCAGTTGGTTATAAAGGCTACGGCCTGCCCTTAAGTGATGTTATTGCTGAAGGTAATATAGGTTTAATGCAAGCGGTAAGAAAATTTGAACCTGAAAAAGGATTTAGACTGGCAACATATGCTATGTGGTGGGTAAAAGCCTCGATACAAGAATATGTATTAAAGTCTTGGAGTCTAGTAAAAATAGGTACGACTGCTAGTCAAAAAAAACTCTTCTTTAATTTAAGAAAAATTAAAAGTCGGATAAAAGCATTCGAAGAAGGTGACCTAAAACCAAAACAAGTATCATATATTGCTGAAAATCTAGGTGTTTCTGAAAATGATGTAGTATCAATGAACAGAAGAATAATTGGTGACAGCTCTTTAAATGTTAATATTTCCCTTGAAGGGGACGGAGAATGGCAAGATTTTCTTGAAGATGACAAAGAATCCCAAGAATCCATTTTAATAAAAGATAATGAATTGTCATACAGAAAAACATTACTTAACGAAGCTATGAATAATTTAAATGATAGAGAACGAAATATTTTTATATCAAGAAGACTTAACGATGAGACATCTACTTTAGAGGAGTTAAGCCAAAAATATAATATTAGTAGAGAAAGAGTCAGACAAATTGAGTCAAGAGCATTCGATAAAGTAAAAGATATAATTGCTGTGTCCAACGTATAATAATATATAAAGTATTATTGCAATCTCTTATCACTCTTTCTTACTATTAAGAATATAATTGATATAATATATATATATATACTAAATATAAATATTTGGTTTTCAATGCTAATACCAAAATCTATTAAAAATCCAATAATTCCTGGTGCAATAGCAGTAGATGCAACCACATAAGCCATAACCATAGATTTTATTGATCCTAAATATTTTATACCATATAATTCTGCCCAAAGCGCCCCTGTAATTGCAGTCGCTAAACCCGTTGTTATTCCAGCAAAAGCCATAAAAAAATAAATTGTAACTATATTATTTCCAATTGATAAAATTAAAACGCCTGTAGCTAACGGAATTAGATATAACGGTAATAGTTTTACAGCACTCCATCTATCCACAGCCCAGCCAGAGAATAAAACTGAAATAATTAAGAATAATGAAAAAAGTGGCATGGTATATGCGTACGTTTCTATAGGCCAATTTTTAATTTCAAGAATATGTATAGAATGAAAAAAAATACCTGTTGTAATAAATGGAGGGACTAGAATACCAAGCATTAATATATAAAATAACTTATCCTTTGCAACCTCTAGGCGATTGTAATGTTTTGCTACATCAATAAATTCTTGTTTGTCGCTTTTGTTTTCAAGGTCAATAGATGGAATAGTTCTTAATAAATAAAAACATAAAGGAGCAATTATAAATAAAATTACAGCGCCTGAAATGGTCCATGTAACTCTCCATCCCACAGTAGTAATCAAAATAATTGCTATAGCAGGCATAAACATTTCTCCTGCAGCTCTTCCTAAGACACTAACAGATATTGCCTTTCCCCTTGTTTTTGAGTATGTTTTTGCCATAAAAGTTGTGGCTATATGCGTTGACATACCTTGACCAAATAATCGTAAAAGAAATATCGTAATTAGCAATGTGTAAAACGAAGCAGCAACAGTAACAAAAAAAGAAGCCAATGCTAGACATATTAAAGCAATAAATGCTAAATATTGCGTCTTAAATATATCTACAGTTTTTCCTAGCCACAACATAACGAATGCACTCATTAAAGTGGCAATAGTATACAAGCCCCCAAAGGAACCATGAGTTAACCCAATCTCATCTTTAATATCATTTGCAAAAATAGCGATATAAAATGTTTGTCCAATGCTTGCTGCAAAAGTTAGGAAAAAACCAGCTGATAAAAAATTGATATTTTTCTTGTAAAAATTAAAATTTAGCATCGCGTCACTCGCCTCTCGGAATTAATGTAATCATAAAGAAAAATAGTAATAATTTAATATCAGTGTTTTAATGGAATTATTACAGATAATTTTTAAAATTATAGATTTATGTATAGGTAATGACTACCCTATATTGTTGAGCTATATTACAGGATATTCTTATTTATATTATCTTAAAAAAGGATCCTTTACAAGGATCGTGTCTTCTCTCTCGGGGCTAGTTGACAATACTGCAATTGGCACTTCAATTAAAGACTCGACTTCACGTACGTATTTGACAGCTTGAGCAGGCAAATCAGACCAACTTCTTGCACCTTTGGTAGATTCTTTCCACCCACTTAATGTTATATAAATAGGTTCAACGTTTCTTTGAGCCTGTTCAGAAGAGGGGAGGTAGTCTATAATTTTTCCATTCAACTTGTAACCTGTGCAAATTTTTAATTCTTCAAATCCATCTAAAACATCTAACTTAGTTAGGGCTATGCCTGTTATACCAGCAACTTTAGTAGTTTGTCTTACCAAGGCAGCATCAAACCATCCACATCTCCTAGTTCTTCCCGTAACTGTTCCAAACTCATTTCCTACCTCTCCTAATCTTTGGCCTACTTCATCATCTAACTCAGTTGGAAAAGGTCCGTTACCAACTCTTGTTGTATACGCTTTAGTTATTCCCAGCACATAATCTATTGATTTTGGCCCAATACCTGAACCTATTGCTGCTTGAGCTGCAACAGTATTGGACGAAGTCACGTAAGGATAAGTTCCAAAATCTATATCCAAAAGTATACCTTGAGCACCCTCAAAAAGAATTTGCTTTCCCTCACGACGCAGCTTATCCATCAATAGCCAAGTTGAATCAATATAAGGTATAATTAAATCTTTTATTTCTTTCAATTTATCAATTACATCAGAATTTTTTAGAGCTTCTAAACCGTATCCCTTGCGCAATAAATTATGATGATGCAATAATCTTTCCACTTTCACATCCAATTGATCCAAATCCTGCAGATCCATAACTCTAATTGCTCTTCTTCCTACCTTATCCTCATATGCAGGACCAATACCACGACCTGTTGTGCCAATCTTTTGTATTCCTGCTGAATTTTCTCTAGCCGCATCTAGGTCTTGATGTAAGGGTAGAATAAGAACAGCATTTTCTGCTATACGCAAATTATCTGGACCTACATCCACCCCAAGACTCTTCAATTGATTAATTTCAGAAAATAAAGCCCAAGGATCTATCACTACGCCGTTACCAATAATCGACAACTTTCCTCCTCTGACTATTCCAGAAGGCAACAAAGATAATTTATAGGTTTTTCCATCTACAACTAGAGTATGACCAGCATTATGACCGCCCTGAAAGCGAACTACTACATCAGCTTTCTCAGATAACCAATCAACAATTTTCCCTTTTCCTTCATCGCCCCATTGAGAGCCAACTACAACTACATTTGCCATTACTATCTCCTATAGATCAAAGACTAAGGGTTTAACTTGTATTACATTCTCTAAAGAAGAAACATTCTTAAGCATCTCATCACTCAATGGCACGTCAATCTCTATAAGCGCAATTGCGTCTCCGCCAATGCCATCTCTTCCTAATTGAAAATTAGCGATATTTACTCCAGATAAACCAAGAGAGGTGCCTAACAAACCAATAAAACCTAGCTTATCATGATTTGTTACATAAATCATATTTTTACCGAATTTTGCTTCCATATCTATACCTTTAATCTGTATAATTCTTGGTGTTTTATCTGAAAAAACTGTACCAGAAATAGATCTTTCTTGCCGCTCTGTTTTAATAGTTAAACTCACATAAGAAGCATATGCACCATAACTTTGCGTATTAACCTCTTCAATTTTAATACCTCTCGCTTTTGCAATAGATATAGAGTTAACCATGTTAATATCTTCTAATAGTGGTCTTAATACTCCTGTTACCGCTGAAGCTGTAAGTGCTTTTGTATTCATATTTGCAATATCACCGGCATACTCAATTTTAATACTTAATATAGCCGTTTCTGTAATTTGGCCAGCGAACGAACCTAGACTTTGGGATAATGAAAGATACGGCTTTAAGGAAGGCGCCTCTTCAGCTGTAACTGAAGGAAAATTTATAGCATTAGTTATGGCACCGGTTAATAAGTAATTAGACATTTGTTCTGCAATTTGTATAGCTACATTTTCTTGCGCCTCACTTGTTGACGCACCTAAATGAGGAGTACAAATCACATTACTAACTTCAAATAATGGATTATCTATCGCAGGTTCTTCGCTATACACATCTATAGCTGCACCAGCTACTTTTCCTGTCTTAAGCGCCTGTAATAGAGCTTTTTCATCAATCAACCCACCTCTAGCACAATTAATTATTCTGACATCATCTTTCATAGAATCAATCGCAACCTTATCAATTATATTTTTTGTCTTGTCAGTTAAAGGTGTGTGTAACGTAATGAAATCTGAACGTTTAAAAATATCCTTCAAACTAACTTTCTCAACACCAAGTTCGTTGGCCCTTTCCTCACTCAGATAAGGATCATAACCTATAACTTTCATTCGTAAACCTTGAGCTCGATCAATAACAATTGATCCTATATTTCCACATCCAATCACACCGAGTATTTTTCCTGTTATTTCAGTGCCCATAAATTTACTTTTTTCCCACTTTCCACTTCTCGTAGACTGATCAGCTTCTGGTATTTGCCTTGCTAAAGATAACATCATAGTTATCGCGTGTTCTGCAGTTGTAATTGAATTACCAAAAGGGGTATTCATTACTATAACGCCTTTAGCTGTAGCTTCATTGATATCAACATTATCAACGCCGATACCAGCCCTACCAACGATCTTAAGATTTTTTGCGTTTTCTAAAATTTTTGAAGTTACTTTTGTGGCAGATCTTATAGCTAAACCATCATAATTATTAATAATACTCAATAATTTTTCTTTATCTTTACCTAGATCAGGCTGATAATCAACATCTATACCACGTTCAATGAAAATATTTACTGCCGCTTCGCTTAATTTATCTGAAATCAATACTTTTATTGTCATAGTACCCTCGTAAATATTAGTAATTTTTTATTATTAATTATTAAAACTATCTATAGTTATAAAATATGCCCATTCAATCCAAGGAATAAGTGTTTCAATATCAATTTTTTCTATCGTTGAACCACACCAAATCCTTAATCCTGGGGGGGCATCTCGATATGACCCTATATCATATGCAACGTTTTCACTCTCCAACAATTTAGTAATACTTTTTGCAAATAAAACAGTATCAATTTTTCCTTTTAATACTTCTTCAAAATTACAAAATTCAAGACAAACAGAAGTATTAGATCGGTTGTCTTTATCTTTTGCTAGAAACTTTATCCATGGCGTCTTTTCTACCCATTTAGATATGACTTGACTGTTGCTATCAGCTCTATCTATCAAAGCTCTTAATCCACCAACTCGATAAACCCACTCCAATGCGTTTAGATAATCAGCAACGCAAAGTAATGACGGTGTATTTATTGTAGATCCTTTAAAAATTTGCTCATCAATCTTTCCGGATTTCTTTAGCCTGAATAATTTTGGTATAGGCCAGGGAGGATCATAAGAATTAAGCCTCTCAATAGCCCTTGGAGAGAAGATTATCATGCCGTGCTGCGCCTCTCCGCCGAGAACCTTTTGCCAAGAAAAAGTTGTAACGTCTAATTTAGACCAATCAATCGATTGGGCAAAAATTCCTGAAGTCGCATCACAAAGCGTTAAACCTTTTCTTTGCGAATCTATCCAATTTAAATTTGGGACTCTAACACCAGAAGTCGTACCATTTAATGTGAAAACAACATCTCTATGAAAATCTATTGAACTAAGGTTTGGTAAATATCCATAATCAGCTTCAAATACCCTAATATCTTTTAATTTTAATTCCTTTACTATATCCCCTACCCAGCCCTTACCGAATGATTCCCATGCCAAGATGTCCACCCCACAATAACCGAGAAGTGTCCACATAGCTAATTCAAAGGCACCAGTATCAGAAGCAGGAACTATCGCAATTTTATAATCATCAGGAATTTCTAGCAAATCAGCTGTAAGAGTAATTGATTTCTCAATCATAGCTTTTGGCTCTTTGGCTCTATGAGATCTCGCCAATGCAGTAATATCTAGCTTAGAAATTGCCCAGTCTGGATTTTTTGCACACGGCCCAGAAGAAAAAAAAGGGCTATTTGGTTTTACTTTTGGTTTATTCATTTTATCTCTTTATCTATCCTTACAGATAGTTGACTCTCGTTGGGGAGAGCTGTCCCATAACTTTGATACTCCAAAAAAATAAATATCGCAATAATAAAAGATTATTATATTTAACTTTATTATTTATTATGGTCTATATGGTTTATTATTTTATAAATTGAATAGAATTCTCTTTACATTAGTTAATTCAGGCAAAAAAGATGATAAAACAAAAAATGCTAAACTGGATATTCCTGTCTATGCTTGTCATATTTTGGGGATCAACATTTGCATTAACTAAATTTGCTTTAGCAACTTATTCACCACTATGGATTGTAGCAATAAGATTGCTTAGTGGTTTCATTGTTATCTATATTCTATTGCGTTTAAATGGCGAAAATTTGCCAACTGGAATAATAAACTGGATATGGTTAACAATAATAGGATTAACGGCGTCTATACCATTTTTCCTAATTTGCTGGTCAACTCAATACATCGACACTGGTATTGGCGGGGTATTATTTGGAATAGGTCCTCTATTTACCGCATTCATTGCTCATTTTTTCATAGTTAGTGAAAGAATTAATATCAGCAAAGTCTTAGGATTAATAATAGGATTTATTGGAATTTGTATACTTTTAAACAAAGATCTTATTCATGCACTTGATTCTAATATAAATTATTTACTTCCTCAAATTGCAATCATAATTGCTGCAATGGGATACTCGATACAAATAATATGTGTTCGCATCATGCCCGATATTAGCTTGCTCCAAAAAACATCTGGAGGTTTTTTGGTTGGAGCAATTATTTCAATTATTCTTGCACTTCTATCAGATGGGTTACCTAATATATCGTTAACTGATAGCGCTTTTCTTTCGGTTCTAGTAATGGGATTTTTTTCTACTGCAATGGCAGGGTTGGTAATGTTCCATCTTTCAAAAATAGCAGGCCCAACCTTTGTATCCATCACACATTACCTATTACCACCCTATGTGGTAATCCTTGGAGTTATTGTATTGAATGAAAAAATTTCTATTGAACAAATTATTGCTGTTTTAGTAATTATTATAGGGATAGTGGTAAGTAGAAGAAAAGTTAACCTATCTCAATAATCCTGTTTCCAATTCAATTAATATATCATCTACAACAGCCTCTAATAGTTTCTGATCTTCAGCTTCTCCCATTACCCTTATCAATGATTCAGTTCCCGATGGTCTTATAACTATTCTACCAAATTTTCCTAATTTTTCTTCACTTGTCTTTGTCAGAGATTCTATAAATTTAGGGTCAATATTCTTGCTATCAATGTATTTAAAATTTTTTATTACTTGGGGTATATTATCGAACTTGTTACATAAACTACTTATTTGTTCATTGGATTCTACTAATACAGACAGTATTTGAACAGCCGCCAATAATCCATCGCCAGTTGAAGAGTAGTCCATCATAACTATATGACCAGATTGCTCTCCCCCAATATTAAAGTTATTTTCTCTCATACACTCAACCACGTATCGATCCCCAACTTTAGTTCTGTGCAGATCAATTTTTTGTTTCTTCAGATAATTTTCAAAGCCTAAATTTGACATTAGAGTAGAAACAATCCCATTATTTTTTAATTTACCCTGCTTACTCCATTCTACTGCTATCAAACCCATTAATTTATCACCATCAACAATGCTACCTTTTTCGTCTATAACAATTATTCTATCCGCATCTCCGTCCAAAGCAATTCCGATATCTGCTTTCTCTTCCAAAACTTTAGCAATTAAATTATTTAGTGATGTCGAGCCGCAGTCCTTATTAATGTTAAATCCATCAGGAGATACTCCAATTGACACAACCTCCGCACCAAGCTCCCATAAGGTTAGAGGAGCCACCTTATATGAAGCGCCGTTAGCACAATCAATTACAATTTTTAATCCCTCAAAAGATAAATTACGTTTCAATGTCCCTTTTATAAACTCAATATATCTTGCTTGCGCATCATCTATCCTCTTCGCTCTCCCAATATTACTTGCTTCAACAGCCAGGGAAGATACGTCGACATCAATATTATTTTCAATCTCTAATTCTTTTTCGTCTGAGAGTTTAAAACCATCAGGTCCGAATAATTTTATTCCATTATCCTCAAATTCATTATGTGAAGCAGAAATCATAACACCAAGGTCTGCTCTCATTGATCGTGTAAGCATTGCAACCGCTGGAGTTGGCATAGGCCCTAATAAAAAAACATCTATACCTACAGAAGTAAAACCAGCTACTAAAGCTGATTCTATCATGTAACCGGATAGTCTTGTATCTTTTCCAATAACCACTCTATGTCTATGGCTACCAGAAGTGTAGACACTCCCAGCAGCCATTCCTACTTTGAGTGCAATCTCTGGTGTCATTGGAGAAACATTAGCCTTACCCCTAATACCATCCGTACCAAAATATTTTTTATTCATAAGAAAATCCTATAAAAAAAATTAATACTGCATCTCTATATTAATAATAGAAAATTATGACTGAGTTTGTGGTTTCATTTTTTTATTCTTAGAAATATTCTTTTGCAACGCCTCTTTTTTATCAGAAGAAGGTATAACAGAGCCATCCTCTGGAGGAATAGAATCTTCATCGGCCACACCTTCTCTATAAGGTTTATTTCCGTTTAACAAACCAAGAATCTCATTACCGCTTAGTGTTTCATATTCCAAAAGACCTTCGGCTATAATAATCAATTCTTTTTTATATTTAAGCATAATTGATGTAGCTAATATATGGCCTTCCTCCACAAAATTATATATCTCCGTATCAACTATTTTTTGAGTTTCGTCAGATAAGTTTTGTGTGCGAGAAACTGAATGACCGAGGAACACTTCTTCTTCATTATCTCCGTATGCCAAAGGCCCTAATTTATCACTCATTCCAAATTGTGTAACCATTGCTCTCGCCATATTCGTAGCCATTTTTATATCTGAAGAAGCGCCGGAGGTAACTTTATCTTCTCCAAATATAAGCTCTTCAGCGGCTCTTCCACCCATCGCAACAGCCAAATCTGCTTTTAACTTTTCCTTTGTTAACGAAAGTTGATCTCTCTCAGGTAACCTCATAACCATACCGAGAGCTCTTCCCCTTGGAATAATTGTAGCTTTATGTATCGGATCAGAAGCTGATTGTTTTACCGCAACTAAAGCGTGCCCTGCCTCATGATAAGCTGTTAATTTTTTTTCTTCATCGTTCATGACGAGTGTTCTTCTTTCAGCTCCCATCATTACTTTATCTTTAGCATTTTCAAACTCAACCTGCGTTACGACCCTTTTTCCTCTTCTCGCAGCTAATAAAGCCGCTTCATTAACTAAGTTAGCTAAATCCGCCCCTGAAAAACCTGGGGTTCCGCGAGCAACAACCTTTAAATCAATCTCATTCGATAATTTAACTTTCTTGACATGTACTTTTAATATTTTTTCACGACCAATAATGTCTGGATTTGGTACATGAACTTGCCTATCGAACCTACCTGGTCTAAGTAATGCTGGATCGAGCACATCGGGTCTATTAGTAGCTGATATAAGAATTACCCCTTCATTCTCTTCAAACCCATCCATCTCTACCAACAGTTGATTCAGAGTCTGCTCTCTCTCATCATTCCCGCCTCCAAGCCCTGCTCCTCTACTGCGACCAACGGCATCAATTTCATCAATAAAAATAATACACGGTGCGTTCTTTTTACCTTGTTCGAACATATCTCTTACACGACTAGCTCCAACGCCAACAAACATTTCAACAAAATCTGAACCAGAGATAGTGAAAAAAGGAACACCAGCTTCACCAGCAATAGCACGTGCTAATAAAGTTTTTCCAGTTCCAGGAGGGCCTATTAGAAGCGCACCCTTAGGTATTCTTCCCCCTAAATATTGAAACTTTTTAGGGTCTTTTAAGAATTCAACAATTTCTTGTAGATCGTCTTTCGCTTCATCAATACCTGCAACATCATCAAACGTTATCTTGCCTTTTTGTTCATTTAACAATTTTGCCTTTGACTTCCCAAATCCCATAGCACCTTTGCCACCTGACTGCATCTGTCTTAAAAAAAATACCCAAACACCGATCAACAAGAGCATTGGAAACCATGAAATAAAAATTGAGAATAGTGCACTTTCACTAATAGGTTCTGCGCTAATCGTAACGCCCTGTGAATTTAGCTTATCTATTAGACTAGGGTCTTCAGGAGCATATGATTGAAACTCGGTACCATCATTAAATCTACCTTCTATAAGATTCCCAGAGATTATTACTTCACTTACATTACCACCAGTTACCTCGGATAGCATTGCGCTATAACTTATATCCTTTATACCTCTTGTTTCATTAGTATTTTGAAATAAGTTAAAAAGCGCTACCATTAGCAAGCCTATAACAATCCAAATTGCAACGTTTTTTAAATTACCCACCGATACATCTCCAAGTCAAAAATATTATTTAAATCTTAATTACCATTTCATTGCACACTTTGATAGCAATATAATTATAAACTTAATGTTTGTAATGGTATAAAAAGCATGCATTTAATTTGCTACCCTTATATATATTAGGTATATTTGGAAGTAATACAAGTCTACCATCCCGAAAACCTGCAGGTAATGTTAATAAAGCATTTTTTGGTATATTGATTAAATTAGTTTTTTTAATAGCTTCTGCATTTATTGCATAATTACCAATGGCTTCTAATTCTAAACTAGATTCTTCTTTATCTAAATTAACAATAAACCTATTATCCCATATTATTTCGTCTCCAGGCGCAATAATAATTCTTGGTAAATTTCTATTTTCTCTGAATATTACAATATCTTTCTTATTCTTTATTACTCTGCAACCACTAAGTGTAATATTAAGATTACTATCCTGAATTCGTCTTATAATATTTTCTAGAGAATTTAATGAGATGTGTCTGTTGCCACTCACTGTATTTAGAGACATTTGTAAAATACGTAATTGTATCTCTTCATTACAAACCAAAAGTTCAGCATTATCAATTGAAACATATCCGGCATTATCAATAGAGCTTATGTCATTAAAGATTTTTAATGACATAAGCTCTAAGGCTATCTGTGATCTAGTTAATCTAGTTATCGATTTAGATATATTTTTTAAATCAATATCAATATCATTCAAATTTTCAATATATTTTCTTACTCGCACTCTTTCGTATCTTTCATCAAGATTCGAAGGATCATCAATCCATTTTTGGTCAAAATTTATTAAAGTCTCTAGCAACCTGCTCTTTTTGATGCTTAATAAAGGTCTTATTATATCCACGCCAGATTGCACCCTACAATATTGCATAGACCTCAATCCATCTATTCCACTACCTCTTGCCAATCTCATAAAAAAAGTTTCCACTTGATCTTCAAGATGATGAGCCATAACAAGTGCTTTAATCTTATTCTGATTGCAAAAATCTATTAATAATTTGTATCTTGCTTCTCTTGCTTTTTGTTGAACTGAAGTTGATGGTTTAATACCTTCCCAGTTTAACGTATGGTGTTCAATTCCTAATTCGTTACACCAAGATTTTACTAATTTGCATTCAGATTCAGATTCTTTTCTTAGAGCATGATCGATGCTAACAGCTATAATTTTTGGGGCTTCAATATTTAACTGCTTCCATCTTTTAAGCAGTCGCAATAGACACATGCTGTCTCTTCCACCAGAAACACCTACACATATTGATTGAAATTGTAATAAGCCAGAAAATAATTCGGAAGCTTCGTTAACAGATATTTCTAAACTATTATGTTTAAATGTCACGAAACCACTCTACATTTAGGATACAATTACCCACACCGCTCAATTTATTATTAAGTACGGTATTTATAACATTTAAATCATATAAAATGAATTAAATATATTAATTGATATTAACTACAGCAGATACAGCTCTTCTATTTTGTGACCAACAGGCATCGGCACCACAAGCAGCAACAGGTCTCTCTTTTCCATAAGATATTGTAGTAACCCTATCTCCTGAAATTCCTAAATTCTCGAGATATGATTTAGTGACCTCTGCTCTTCTTGCACTAAGAGCAAGGTTATATTCTCGTGTACCTCTTTCATCCGCGTGACCTTCCATTAAAATATTAATATCAGGATATAACTCCAACCAAGAAGCTTGTCTTTGTAAAATAGATTTTGCGTCTTCATCTAAGTCAGTTGAATTTGTTGCAAAAAATATTCTATCACCAACATTTACTGAAAAATCCTGAGAAGTCCCTGGTATAGCACTAGCC
>JABIEF010000073.1 GCA_018651345.1 Rhodobiaceae bacterium | reverse complement strand
GGCCTCCGGATGAGCCCATTAATGTTCTGCAAGTAGGGTTGCCAACTAATTTCAAAGTTGCAAGTTTTGCATCAGATGAAAATACAAAAATTTTAAGGAACTTACAAAGCGATATTGAGTCTATTCTTTATAAAAGGGGGCAGGATACAATTGAACTTCCGGTTAAACTAAAAGTCCATGACTCCCTGTTTGTTCCTCTAGCAAAATGGAGTATGCTTTTGGCAGGAAATTATAGATGCGTTCAAGAAAATGAAGCCAGATCAATAAAGGAAGCTGTTCACTCTGATATTAGAGTAACAGAAGGTATTTATAATTGGGTAAGTGAACTGGCAAGAGATTTAGGTGCCTCCTCAACCGATCAAGTGCCGTTTGAAAAATATGCTAAAGCTGCAGAGAGCTTGATTAGACCGTCATCAGCGGCAAGAGCGCTATTTACTGGTGCAAAAAACATAGAAAGAGTTGATCGACTTGTAAGGTTGATTGCCTTACAGATGGGAAAAGACGTTTCAATTATTGATAGTATTATTGATACTGTTGATCGCCGATTGGAAATAAATAGAAAAAGTTAAAGGATTTTATTTTAGTCACCTTTTAGTATATTGGGAGAAAAATATGAAAGTTGTAGACGCAATTGTTAAAATTCTTAAAAAAGAAAAGGTAGAAAATTTAAATTGTTATCCAACAACCCCGATAATAGAGGCTGCCGCAAGAGCAGATATAAGACCTATCGTCTGTAGACAGGAAAGGGTAGGACTTGGGATTGCAGATGGATATGCAAGAGTTACAAATGGAGAAGTGCCATCGGTTTTTGCAATGCAATATGGACCGGGCGCTGAGAATGCTTTTCCAGGAATAGCAACTGCTTACAGTGATTCTACACCAATGCTAATATTACCTTTAGGTCACCCTTTAAATAGGGATAAGGTTTTTCCAATGTTTTCTAGTCTTAAATCATACGAATCTGTAACAAAATCAATTGAGCAAATAACAACGCCAGATAGAACTGTTGATGCCATGAGGAGGTCAATAGCAAGTATGAAGATAGGAAGACCGGGTCCTGTCATGCTTGAGGTGCCTGAGGACATAGTAAATCAAGATGTAGATGATGATTTGGTAAATAGCTACATACCTATAAAACCCGTATTGTCGGAAGCTAATAGTGATGATATTTCAAGCGCTGTAAAAATATTACTTAAAGCTAAAAATCCAATCATTATAGCAGGAGCGGGTGTCTTATATTCTAGCGCATCTGAAGAATTGTCAATATTTTCAAAATTATTAAAAATTCCTGTTATGACTACAATGGAAGGGAAAAGTGCAATTTCTGAGCACAGAAATCCTTTTGCATTAGGAAGTGGATCTGGAGTTATGAGTGATCCGGTTTATCATTTTTTAAAAGATGCAGATGTTGTTTTTGCAATAGGTACTAGTTTAACTAGGCACCCAATGGTAACAACCATTCCACCTGGTAAAACGATCATTCATAATACTAATGATCCAAGAGATTTATATAAAAATTATAACATTGATTACCCGATACTTGGTGATGCAAGATTAGTCCTCAGGCAATTTATAGATTGTTCTAAAGATTATCTTTTGGGAAAAAATATTGAAGACAATGTAACTCATAAGATTAGAACTATAAGATCTGAATGGTTAAAAAAATGGGACCATAAATTAAGCTCGAATGAAAAGCCGATTAACCCATATAGAGTAATATCTGAGTTCATGAAAAATATAGATCCTAAAGACGCTATAGTTACTCACGATGCTGGAAGTCCGCGTTATGAAATCATGCCATTCTATAGGTCTGATGTTCCCAGATCATATATTGGATGGGGAAAATCACACCAATTAGGAACAGGTCTTGGCCTTGCTATAGGTGCAAAGCTTGCATCACCAGATAAATTTTGTGTAAATTTTATGGGAGATGCTGCGTTTGGTATGACAGGATTAGATTTTGAGACATCTGTTCGCACAAACTTACCTATCTGTACAATTATTTTAAAAAACTCAACGATGGCTATTGAAACAACGCACATGGCCGAAAGTCATAAGAAGTATAATACTCGTAATGTCAAAGGTAATTACGCTGATATTGCAAAAGCTTTAGGAGGTTGGTCTGAAGTTGTTAAAGATCCAAATGAAATTGGTGCTGCAATATTAAGGGCAAAAAGTAAAAACGAGGACGGGAAATCTGCATTGCTAGAGTTTATTACGAATGAGGACCAAGAATTTTCAAATATGAGACCATTTGGTTGATATTATAATATTTTTTTGATTAATCTTTATATCTTTGCTCTTTTAGTTCTTTGATTAGAGATTTGCCTGTTAAAATTTTGTTTGCATAAGATTTTTTGAAAGACTCTAATTGCCAGCCAGTCATTCTATCGCTCGATACTCTAATATTCTCTTCTTTCCATTCATTTGTGATATGCTCATCTTTCCATAATTTTATCTCTTCAGAAGTTCTTCCACATCCATAGCAATAACTGGTTAAAGGATCTATTTTACATACATTTATACACGGCGAGCAGATATCAACTTTATTCATAAATTTTTTCCTATAAAAACAATTTAATATTTGAATTGTATTATACTTTTTAATGACATTCTTTCTAAACTATAAATAAAAAATAATAAAGATACATCTATTAAGTTTTTAAATAGATATTTTAAGACTAAAAATATGAAACTTTAATAAAAATATATTGATACAATTGATATTAATCATTACTTATGTAAAGTTATGGCATTGGTGTTAATTATCATAGGAATCAATGCTCTATTGATTTTAAAAATAGAGGTTTTATTAATAGGATGTTAAATTAGAAATATGAATATATTGACGATAATCTACAAAAAAATTGGTGTAGCAGGTATATGTGGCTGGGCTATAACCGCTTTAGCTTGGACGAACCCAATTCAAACTAAATCATTTAGTTATATAGCTGCTGTGATTCTCTTTAGTTATTTATATGTATATACTTTGAGAAAAATTTTCCCTGATAAGCTTAAGAAAAAAGATTCTAGTAGTTCTCCAAGTGAAGATTGGTGGAATGAAGAAACTGGCGACGCGCATCCTGTTATAAGCGGAGTTTATCTTGTTATGGTTCTAATTAGTGGTTTTTCTGCTTTTTTAATTTGGACTATTATCAAAGAGAATATTTTTCGGTTATAAGAAGCGACGTAAAATAATGGGATTTTTATTTTATTTAATATTACTGATTTGAAAAAGTGAATAAAGATTGGTACCGCCTCCCCGGTTCG
Organism: Rhodobiaceae bacterium; assembly: GCA_018651345.1. Classification (GTDB taxonomy): domain Bacteria; phylum Pseudomonadota; class Alphaproteobacteria; order Rhizobiales; family TMED25; genus CAJIYR01. The sequence continues at coordinate 129,591 of JABIEF010000073.1, read as the reverse complement.
AACGGGGGACCCCTAGTTCCACAAACTAGTGCTCTAACCAGCTGAGCTAAGGCGGCATATTTTTCAACAATCTTTTCTACTTAAAACTTCAAATAAAGTAAAGTTTTTAAAAATATTTGTTCTTGTAAAGCAACTTATAGTAAATTACATTTAGTTGTAAATTTAATTTTTTATAAAGTGAAAAAAAATGGGAATTAATACTCCAAATAATAAACCTAGCGACCTTCAAGTTGGACCTACAAGCGATGGTATGGTTCGTATTCATATATTTAATGAAGATGTTAGTTTGCCGGTTGATTTTTTACCAGAAGACGCAAATGACATTGCAGAAGAAATTCTTGCAGCCAGTAGAATGGCATTATCAGTAAAAAATAAAAAATAATTTTTTAATCTTTGCTTGACATGCTTCGTTAGCTGGATTAAGAGGTTGCGTTATATTCAAAGCTCTTTTGAATTATAACAATTCTAAAACAGTAAAATGAAATTATAGGAGTTGTTATGTTAAATTTTTTTACTAAGTTTATTTTAGCCTTTGTTGTCCTTTTAATGACATATCAAACCTCAAGTGCAAAAGAGGTTAATATTTATTCATACAGACAGCCTTACCTCATCGAACCTATGTTAGATAAATTCACAGCTGATACAGGTATTGAAGTTAATGTTCTTTTCTCAGGAAAAGGCTTAGTTGATAAAATGGTGCAAGAAGGAACAAGCAGTCCTGCTGATGTTCTTTTAACTGTTGATATAGGAAGATTAAGTGATGCTGTTAATAGTGGAGTTAGTCAATCTATTAATTCAGATGTGATTACTAGAAATATACCAGCAGAATATAGAGATCCTGATGGTCACTGGATAGGATTAACATCAAGAGCTCGTGTTGTATATGCATCAGTTGATAGAGTTGAGCAAGATTCCATTACTTACGAAGAATTAGCAGATCCAAAATGGGCTGGTAAAATTTGTATCAGATCAGGTCAGAATGCTTATAATATAGCGTTAATTGCATCTATGATTACGCATCATGGTGAAGCTGATACAATAAAATGGCTTAAGGGATTAAAATCTAACCTAGCACGCACTCCTTCTGGAAATGATAGAGGCCAGGTTAAAGCTATATATTCTGGTGAATGTGATATCTCAGTTGGTAATACTTACTACATGGCTAAAATGAGAGTTAACGAAAAAGAACCAGAGCAAAAAGAATGGGCGGCATCAGCGAAAATTATTATGCCTAATGCCAATGATAGAGGAACACATGTTAATCTTTCAGGTGCTGTTCTAGCAAAGAATGCTCCAAATAAAGAAAACGGTATCATGTTAATTGAATGGTTAACTGGTGATGTTGCGCAAGAGATGTATGCGGAAACTAATCACGAGTATCCACTAAAAGCGGGTATTGGTATCTCAGATATGGTTGCATCTTTTGGTAATCTAAACCCTGATGGTCTTGGATTGATTGCTGTTGCAAATAATCGTTCATTAGCAAGTGAAATGGTTGATTTAGTCAATTTTGATGAGTAATTTTATATTGCTTTCTTATTGATTTATTTCTTTAAGGGTTATATCAACATATTATGTTTAATATACTCCATAGAAAAAAAGAACTCCTGAATATTATAGGGGCTCTTTTTGTTGCATTAGTTGTTGCCTTACCTATTATTGCAATATTTTATTTAGCTTTAACGCCTGAAAAGAATATTTGGCCCCATTTAATTTCAACCGTCTTGCCTGGATATATTACTACAACATTAGGTTTGTTGTTCGGAGTTGGTTTAATATCATTTATAATTGGTGTTGGGTCAGCGTGGATTATAACAATATATGAATTTCCCTTTAGAAGTAAATTAGAATGGCTTTTATTAATTCCATTGGCTATGCCTACTTATATTATTGCCTATAGCTATGGAGAATTATTTGATTATTCAGGACCTATACAAACTTATATGAGAAGTATATTTAATTGGAATAACTCAAAGGATTATTGGTTTCCTGATTTATTCACCCTTGGTGGCGCAATATTTGTTATATCATTTGTTTTATATCCCTATGTTTATTTAACAGCTCGTGCGGCTTTCATACGCCAAACAAATTCATTAATTGAAGCAAGCTCAACACTTGGTTGTTCGATGCTTAAAACTTTCTATAAGATTGCACTGCCAATGGCTCGACCTGCAATAGTGGTAGGAATAATTCTAGTATTGATGGAATGTTTAAATGAGTTTGCTGCGCTTGAATATTTTGGTGTAAATACATTAACTGTAGGAGTTTACGTAACCTGGCTTCAAAAAAATAATTTAGGTGGAGCGTCGCAGATAGCAATCGTCATGTTATTGTTTATTTTTTCATTAATAGTATTAGAACGTAAATTAAGAAAAAATAGAACCTTTCATCAAAATAGTAAAAATTCCTTATCACCTAATAGAATAAACGTAATTGGATATAAAGCTTGGATTCTATCTTTTGTTTGTTTTGTACCAATATTGATTGGTTTTATCGCACCTGCATTTGTATTAATAAAGTTTGTTTTGATGCGATATTACGAAGTTGACTTAAATGAGTATTTTCATTTGGTTTTTAATTCTATATTTTTAGCATCAATAGCATCAATGTTGACGGTATTTATTGGTATTTATTTAATAAATAGTATGAATACATCTAACAATTTATTATTAAAAATTTCTATTTCTATCTCTCGGATTGGTTATGCATTACCAGGAGTTGTATTGGCATTAGGTATAATGGTCCCATTAATTCATTTTGATCGTTTAATTCAAAATATTTTCAGTTCTTTTATGGGCATTAGCCTGGGTCTTATTTTCACAGGAACTTTCATTGCTATTATTTACGCATATATAGTAAGATTTCTAACAATTGCTTATGGCACAGTTGAGTCTGGCTTTTCAAGTTTATCTCCTAATATGGCTATGGCATCTAGAACATTAGGTAAATCTCAAATAGAAACTTTATTAAAAATTGAATTACCTATTGTTAGGCCTGCTATTATCGCAGCTGCGCTACTAGTCTTCGTTGATTCAATGAAAGAGTTACCGGCAACATTATTATTAAGACCATTTAATTTTGATACTCTATCTACGCATGTTTATACCTATGCTTCTTTATCAGCTATTGAAGATGCGGCATTACCTGCTTTAACTATTGTTCTAACTGGAATCTTACCAATAATATTATTAAATCGTACATTAATGTTAAAGAATAAATAATTCTTGAATTGTTACTGAATATGCCTGATCTTATTGTTGTTTACGAACTAATATTAGCTTCTGTTCTACTTACAATTTCTTCAAGAGAGACATCTTTTGCTTTTTCTATTAACTTTATTTTTTCATTTTCAATCTCGAAAACTCCAAGATCAGTAATTATCATATTAACCACACTCATACCTGTTAAGGGTAGGTTGCATTCTTTAACTAATTTAGATGTTCCGTCTTTTGCGTTATGCTCCATGAGAATGATAACTTTTTTTACGCCAGCAACTAGATCCATGGCGCCGCCCATACCCTTAACCATCTTGCCTGGTATCATCCAATTTGCAAGATCCCCCTTCTCCGAGACTTGAAGAGCTCCAAGTATTGAAAGGTCTATATGACCGCCTCGAATCATTGCAAATGATTCAGAGCTATCAAAATAAGATGATTCTGGTAATTCCGTAATTGTTTGTTTTCCTGCATTAATGATATCTGGATCAACTTCTGATAGCAGAGGGAACGGACCAATTCCAAGCATCCCATTTTCTGAATGCAAAGTGACATTTACGTTTTCTGGAATGTAGTTAGCTACCATAGTAGGCATTCCAATTCCAAGGTTACAATAAAACCCGTTTTTTAATTCTAATGAGGCCCTTTTACACATATCTTCTCGAGACCAAGCCATCATTCGCTCCTTAATATTTTATTATTATTTTCCAACGCTTGTAGTAAGGTTTTCTATCTTTTTCTCGTAAGAGCTGCATTTGATAATCCTATCAACATAAATTCCTGGTAAATGTATGTGATCTGAGTCTAGAGAACCTGTTTCAACAATCTCTTCAACCTCAACAACGCATATTTTTCCTGCTTTAGCAAACGGTGGATTAAAGTTTCTTGCAGTTTTTCTGAATATCAAATTTCCGCTGGTATCAGACTTCCAAGCCTTAATTATCGAAAGATCTCCAATTATTGCTTTCTCCATTAAATAATCAACACCTTCAATATTTTTTATTTCCTTATTTTCCGCTACAATAGTCCCTACACCAGTTTTTGTATAAAAAGCTGGTATTCCAGCTCCACCAGCCCGACATCTTTCGGCGAGTGTTCCTTGGGGAGAGAATTCTAGTTCTATTTCTCCATTTAAGTACTGCTCTGCAAATAATTTATTTTCACCAACATAAGAAGAAATCATTTTTTTAATTTGCCTTGTTTCTAATAGTAACCCTAGGCCAAAGCTATCGACGCCGCAATTATTAGAAACAACAGTTAAATTTTTTATTTTACTATCTCTTATTGCAAGTGTTAGGTTTTCTGGAATGCCAACAACACCAAAGCCACCTGATAAAATAATCATACCATCAAAAAGCACGCCGCTAAGAGCCTCTTTTGTGGTATTATATATTTTACTTGATGTATTCATTTTCGTGTCTAACTTGAATTAATTGTTATTAATTTATATGTAAATAATATATTATAATATAAAGCGCTTGAAGCAATTACTAATAATATCAAAATTAAATAGATAATGATAATATTAATTTAATCTTTTAAAAATTAAATTAATTAGAAAAAATATAATAATAAAGAACATACGATGTCATTGGTTGGTAATAACAGAATAATTGATCCATTTGAAAGAGAAATTGATTATTTGCGAGTGTCAGTTACAGACCGATGTGATTTTAGATGTGTTTATTGCATGTCTGAAAATATGACGTTTCTTCCTAAAAACGATTTACTTACACTAGAAGAGTTAGATAGATTATGTTCAGTTTTTATATCTTGTGGCATCAAAAGAATTAGATTAACAGGTGGTGAGCCATTGGTAAGAAAGAACTTAATGTGGTTTATATCAAGATTATCTGGTTATGTTGATTCGGGGCATCTTGATGAAATTACGCTAACAACAAATGGTAGTCAGTTGATGAAGTATGCCGAAGATTTAGCTAAAAATAATATTAAAAGAATCAATGTTTCTTTAGACACATTAAACGAAGAGCTGTTCTCAAAGATAACAAGATGGGGTAATTTGCCTAAAGTGTTAGATGGAATTAAAGTCGCACAAAAGGCAGGCATAAAAATTAAGATTAATACAGTTGCGCTTAAGAATATCAACGACAAAGAAATTCCAAAAATAATCGAATGGGCGCATAACGGTGGTATGGATATAACTGTTATAGAAACAATGCCAATGGGGGATATTGATGGTGACCGTACTGAGCATTATTTACCTTTAAGCGGCTTAAGGTCAACGCTAGAAGAAAAATATACTCTTAATGATATTCCATATAAAACGGGAGGTCCAGCTAGGTATGTTGAGATTAAAGAAACTGGCGGTGTTTTAGGATTTATTACACCTTTAAGTCATAACTTTTGTGAATCATGTAACAGGATAAGAGTTACATGCACGGGTACGTTATATATGTGCCTAGGCCAAGAAGATGCTGCAGATTTATTAACGCCTATAAGACAAGGTGCTGATGATAATTCGATAAAAAATGTAATTTATGAGGCGATTAGTCGTAAGCCAAAAGGCCATGATTTTATTATAGATAGAAAGCATAACAAGCCGTCTATATCAAGATTTATGTCTGTAACCGGCGGATAAATATTTTATCACGAATAATGGGTGATATTATTTTCTAAAAGAACATTCTCTGTATAATTCAATGGCAAGGAGGTAGTGTATTTTATCTGCTCCATTGCAAAGCTTGTTGATACATCGGTAAGATTAATTTGTTCAATTAGTTTTTTATAGAATCGATCGAATGAGTTTATATCAGGGACAACAATTCTCAGAAGATAATCAATCTCTCCAGCCATCCTATAGAATTCAACAACTTCTGGGAAGTTATCTATTACTCTTTTAAATTCACTTAACCATTTATTATTATGCTCATTAGTTTTAACGGCTACAAAAGCTGTTACTGAGGCATTTATTTTTTTAGGGTCTAATATTGCAACACGCTTTGCTATTACACCTTCTTTATCTAGTCTTTGTATGCGTCTCCAGCAAGGTGTTGTTGAAAGGCCAACTTTTAGTGCAATATCTGATACGGCCATTGTGCAGTCAGATTGAAGTATGGTTAATATTTTACGATCTATCCTATCTAATTTAGCGGTCATTAATGTAGTACCTTTTTAAGTTATAGAATATATAAATTATATATGCCATATATAGTAGATTAAATTTCTAATATCAATAAATTAATTATAAAAATTTAGATTAATATTCTATATATAATAAAAATTTCTTTTTAAAGTTATTTATTTGTATAAAAATTTACAAGAAAAAATATTACTTTTTAATATATTATTATTAATAAGATGTTATTAATTGCCTTTGGAAGCTTAAAATATACAAATGGTGGATTATGAATAAGAAGAAAAAACAATTATATCCTAGAAGTTCTTTGCCAAGAGGACAAAAAGATATCTCGGGAGATGAGTTGCGTATTACAAATCTTATCATATCAAAAATATCAGCAGTTTATGAAAGTTATGGGTTCGAGGGTTTGTCTACACCAGCTTTTGAGTTTAGCGAAGCGCTAGGAAAATTTTTGCCCGATGACGATCGCCCAAATTCTGGAGTCTTTTCATTTCTTGATGATGATGATCAGTGGCTTTCATTACGTTATGATCTCACATCTCCCTTGGCAAGGTATGTTGCAGAAAATAATGATCTGTTACCTAAGCCGTTTAGACGTTATCAAACTGGAAGTGTCTGGAGAAATGAAAAACCGGGCCCTGGTAGATTTAGAGAATTTATCCAGATAGATGCAGATAATGTAGGTACAGATAACCCAATTGCAGATGCAGAAATGGTAATGATAGCTGCAGATTGCATTGAGAGTTTAGGTATTTCAAATGAAAATTACGATGTTAGGATTTCAAATAGAAAAATACTAGATGCAATTATTGAGATTATACATAACGATAATAAGGAAGATATATCAGCCGAAAGGCAATTGATAATATTAAGGGCAATAGATAAATTAGATAGAATTGGTTATGAGGGGGTTGAAAAATTATTAGGCAGTGGCAGGAAAGATGAATCAGGAGATTTTACCAAAGGCGCAGAGTTAGCAGTTTCGCAAATCGTAAGAATTATAGATTTTACTCAGTCTGGTGACTCTTCCCGTTCTACTACTTTGGATAATTTAAATAAGTTGGTATACGGTAGTTCTATTGGCGAGGAAGGTATTGAGGAGCTTTCTGTGATTAATAATTTTTTAAATGATACGGGATATGGAGACGAAAAAATTATTTTTGACCCATCGGTTGTTAGGGGATTAGGATATTACACAGGTCCTATATTTGAAGCTAATTTATCATTTAGCAATAATCTTGATTCTAATAGTAGTAGTTTTGGTTCTATTGGAGGGGGAGGAAGATATGATGATTTAGTAGCTCGCTTTAATGGTAACACTATGCCTGCAACTGGTTTTTCAATTGGGGTTAGCAGACTCTATGCTACACTAAAATCAATAAACTATAATTTAGTAGATAATTTTTATGGTCCGGTAATAATATTGTCTATGGATAAGGAAGCTCAGGCTAATTATCATAAAATGGCCAAAGAATTAAGGGATGTTGGTATAAAAACCGAAGTATATACTGGTAGTTTTGGTCTCAAAGCGCAAATGAAATATGCGGATAGAAGACATTCTCCTTTGGTGATAATTGAAGGAACTATTGAAAGAGAAGAGGGTACTTTAACAATCAAAGATTTAATTGAAGGTAAAAAATTATCAAATAGTGTTCAAGACAGAGAAACCTGGACTGAAAAACGTCCTGCACAAGAAGTTATACAAAGAAGTGATCTAGTCAATAAAGTTTGTAATATGATGCAAAGATATGGGTATCAAAAGAAATGATTAAAAATACAGAATCACTAATTCATATTAATCCTGATCATATTACACAATATTTTATTGATAAGGGATTTGAAAGAGTTGAGCCAAATATGATTATTCCAGCAGACACGGTTGTCAATCATATGGGAGAAGATATTAGAAGGAGATTATTGATTGCACCGTCTCCTGACGGCAGGGAGCATTGTTTAAGGCCTGATTTTACATTACCGCTAGTATTAGAGAGCATAAAGAATACCGATCGTAGTCCGAAGAGATATGTGTACGATGGTTTTGCTTTTAGATTCCCTACATCCAAAGAGATTAGCCGAAAATCTCCTGAATTTAGACAAATTGGTATTGAAGATTTTGGATCAAGAGATTTAATTGAAACAGATGTTTCTGTTCTCAATCATGCATTACAAGTTCTAGGAAAAGTAAATTTTAGTGATTATGATTTGCTATTGGGTGATGTTTCTATTTTTTATTCCATATTAGATAAAATCAATATAAGTCTATCTTATAAAGATAGAATAAAAAGACTCTTTTGGAGAGGCGCAAATGATATTATTCCTAATCTTAATATAGATCCTCATGAGGTAACTAGTTTAAATAAAAACACTTTAGATAAAATAAAAAATAACAAAAATGATTATAATGCTAAAGATTTAATTGGTAATATTGCCGGTTTTGATAAACTACATGTTTTTGGTGGCAGAGATCCTGAAAATATAATAAATAATTATATTGAAAAAAAAGAGATTATAGATACTCAAATAATTGATAAAAATACATCTTCTATGCTATCAAATTTTTTATCAATAAATTGTTCTGCTATTCTCGCATCAGAAACGCTAACAAGTTTTGCAAAATCCTATAATTTAGATTTAGATCAAGAAATTGAATCTCTTGATAAAAGGTTTAAGTTGTTAAATGAAGGCAAGCCATTCTTAGATAGTGCTAGATTTCAAACTTCATTGGGCAGACGGGTAGAGTATTATACAGGCTTAATCTTTGAAATAAGATCGAATAAGATGAAAGACCTTGGACCAATAGCTATAGGCGGTAGATATGATAATTTTTTCACTGACCTAGGCTCGCCTGTAAAGGTTCCTGCTGTCGGTTGTTCTGTCTACGTAGATCGGTTGTTAATGGCAGGAGATAAGTATGTCTGATAAAATAGTTATAGGCATTCCTAATAAAGGAAGGTTGCAAGAAAAAACTTTTGATTTATTTCTGAAATCAGGATTAGAGATTGTAAGAAATAACGGTGATAGAGAATATTACGGAACAATAGAAGGTGTAAATAATATCGAGGTCGTATTTTTATCGCCAAGAGAAATCTCTATTGAATTAAGCACTGGAACTATTGATATAGGGGTGACTGGATTAGATTTAATTTATGAAAATATTTACCAGGCAGATAAACATATAAAATGCCTTGCCAAACTTGATTATGGATTCGCAGATGTTGTGGTTGCTGTTCCAATTTCATGGATAGATGTTGATAACATAAATGATTTAGATGATGTTGCTTTTAAATTTAGGTTAGCTAGCAAACGAAGGCTAAGAATAGCTACAAAATACCCAAATATATCAAGAGAATTTTTTGCTAAAAAAGGTTTTGCAGATTATTTATTAGTTGAGAGTCTTGGTGCGACTGAAGGTGCTCCAGCATATGGTTCGGCAGAAGCAATTATTGATATTACAAGTACTGGATCAACCCTTCTCGCTAACGAATTAAAGATATTGACAGACGGAACTATCTTAAAAAGTGAATCATGTCTGTTTGCAAGCTTGAATGCTAGATGGACAGTAGATAAGAAAAAATATCTTGAAGAGTTATTTGATAAAATATCAATGGAAATAAATATAGATAAGATTAATCAAAAAGATTTTTTAGAAAATTTACTTTAAATAAAAAAAACCCCTCATAAGAATGAGGGGTTCTTGTATTTATTGATTGGATTGGTTAAATGATCTTTACATCATTCCTCCCATTCCTCCCATTCCTCCCATTCCGCCGCCCATATCTGGCATAGCACCACCAGGTTTATTTGTATCTGGCATATCGGCAACCATAGCTTCTGTTGTTATTAAAAGACCAGCAACAGATGCGGCATCTTGCAATGCTGTTCTAACAACTTTAGTTGGATCAATTATTCCACTCTTGATTAGATCTGCATAAATTTCGTTTTGTGCATCAAAACCAAATTCATATGAGCTATTTTCAAGAACCTTTGAAACGACTATAGAACCTTCAACACCACAATTTTCAGAAATCTGACGGATAGGAGCTTCCAGAGCTTTTAGCACAATATTAATACCAGCTTGTATGTCTGGATTCTTATTTGCTAATTTTCTGACAGCAATAGTAGATTTCAATAAAGCAACACCGCCACCAGGAAGAACACCTTCTTCTACAGCAGCTCTTGTTGCATTTAAAGCATCATCAACTCTATCTTTTCTTTCTTTAACTTCAATTTCTGTAGCTCCACCAACTCTAATAATGGCAACACCACCAGCTAATTTTGCTAATCTTTCTTGAAGCTTTTCTTTATCATAGTCTGAAGTAGTCTCTTCAATTTGTGATCGGATTTGACTAACTCTAGATTCAATATCTTTTTTGTCGCCAGCACCATCAATAATTGTAGTTTCTTCTTTGGTGATATTAACTCTTTTTGCTGTTCCAAGCATATCAATAGTTACATTTTCAAGTTTGATACCAATGTCTTCTGATACTACTTGGCCGCCAGTAAGGATAGCAATATCCTCTAGCATGGCTTTTCTTCTATCGCCAAAACCTGGTGCTTTAACAGCAGCTACTTTCAAGCCACCTCTTAGTTTATTCACTACTAATGTTGCTAAAGCTTCACCTTCAACATCTTCAGCTATTATAAGAAGAGGTCTACTGCTTTGCACTACAGTTTCAAGTATAGGCAACATAGCTTGTAAGCTTGATAGTTTCTTTTCAAAAAGAAGGATATAAGGATCTTCTAGATCAGCTACCATTTTTTCTGCATTTGTAATGAAATACGGTGAAAGATAACCCCTATCAAATAGCATACCTTCTACAGTATCCAATTCAAATTCTAATGCTTTTGACTCTTCAACAGTGATCACACCGTCATTGCCCACAACTTCCATTGCTTCAGCAATTTTTTCGCCAATTATAGCTTCACCATTTGCTGATATTGTACCAACTTGAGCTACTTCAGCAGTACTTTTAATTTTTTTAGATCTGCCTGTTAAATCTGATATAGCTTCTATTACAGCTAAATCAACTCCTCTTTTTAGATCCATTGGGTTCATTCCTGCTGCAACAGATTTAACGCCTTCTTTAACGATTGCTTGAGCAAGAACTGTCGCAGTAGTTGTACCGTCACCTGCAACATCATTAGTTTTTGATGCAACTTCTCTGAGCATTTGAGCGCCCATATTTTCGAATTTATCATCAAGTTCGATATCTTTAGCTACAGTTACACCATCTTTTGTTATACGTGGTGCTCCAAATGACTTATCAATAATTACATTTCGTCCTTTTGGACCAAGTGTAACTTTTACGGCATCAGCTAAAATGTTTACGCCTCTCAACATTTTGTCACGGGCGTCGGTTGAAAATTTTACTTCTTTGGCAGCCATAGTTGCTAACCTCTCCTTTTTAATAATGTTTAATATTTAAATTTAATATGACTAAAATATTCTTTAAAGAAAAAATCATAAATTTATGAAATAATGCCCATAATGTCAGATTCTTTCATTATTAAAAGATCTTCATTATCAACTTTTACTTCAGTTCCTGACCATTTTCCAAATAAAACTCGATCACCAGCTGCTACATCTAATGCAACTCTTTTACCGTTTTCATCGAGAGCACCTGGGCCAATAGATATTACTTCACCTTGGCTAGGTTTTTCTTTTGCTGTGTCAGGAATTATAATTCCACCTAAAGTTTTTTCTTCTTCATCTACACGACGTACAAGTACGCGGTCATGCAATGGTCGAAAGCTCATGTTTATCTCCAATTTTAATTGTTAAAATATAATTATCACTCACAATTATAGAGTGATAACAGTTATATCAGATATATGTATTGGCAATGTAAATGTCAATATATTTGTTTATATTATTTTTTATCATTTAATATAATATAAATGTATTTATTACTTTATCAAAAGCTATTAAATGATTATGAATTATATTGATAATTAGAAAGATTAATAAGACATGCGTGACATATTTTCAAATAATATAGAGATTACAGAAATCATAAGTAAATATAAGGTTATTCTATGTGATGTCTGGGGTGTTTTGCATAATGGAAAAGATCTGTTTGAAAATGCTGTCGAATCTTTATTGAAGTATTCTAAATCTGGTGGATATATTGTTTTGATAACCAATGCGCCAAGACCGTCAATCGATGTTATAAAGCAACTCAATCAAATGGGTCTTAATAAAAATTGTTATAATCTAATTGTTTCATCCGGAGACGTGACAAGATTTTGGCTTCAGAGTTTGAATAAAACATCATTGTATCATCTTGGTCCAGAAAGAGATAAGTCTATTTTTTTAGATCTTGATATAAACTTTAGTAACTCAAAAAACTGTCAATCTGTATTATGTACAGGTTTATATAATGATGAAACGGATGTACTAGATGACTATAATGATCTTATGAATTTATTTCTAAGTAAAAAAATTGTTATGCATTGCGCAAATCCAGACTTAACAGTTATTAGAGGGGATAAGACAATTTTATGTGCCGGTTCGTTGGCTGAATATTATGCGAACAAAGGCGGGCAAGTTAAATATTTTGGAAAACCATTCGAATATATATACGAATTTGCGATTAAAGAAGTTAATAAAAATAATAATTTTAAAGTAAAAAAATCAGAAATTCTTGCAATTGGGGATGGTTTAAAAACAGATATATTGGGAGCTGGTAATTTTGGTATTGATTCTTTTTTTATAATAAACGGTGTGCATAAGAATGAATTGAATAAAAGATATAATAATAATATTTTCACGCAAGAAGATTTTAATAATTATATGTTAGAATTTTATCCAGATATTAAACTACCAATTGCTACACAAGAAAAACTTGAATGGTAACTATGGAAATAATTAATAGTTATAAGAATATACCAGAAAGACTAAAAGGAGGTGTCGTTGCTTTAGGTAATTTTGATGGTGTTCATTTAGGACATCAGGCACTTCTAAAAGAAACCATAAAATTAGCAGACGAAAAGAATGTACTATCAGGAGTTATGACATTCAATCCTAATCCTAAAAAATTTTTTCAACCACGTAATATTTTTTTTCAACTTACTAATAGCCAGCAAAAAGCTGAAATAATTGGCAAGATTGGTATTAATGTTATTTATGAAATAAATTTTAATGAACATCTATCTAAAATGTCACCTCAAGAATTTGTTGAAGAGGTTCTTATTGGGGGATTAGATGTAAAGCACCTAGTTGTTGGATGGAATTTTAAATTTGGTTCAAGAAGAGTTGGTAATACAACTATTTTGAAGGAATTATGTGATTCACATAATATAGGATTAAGTATAGTTGATCCTGCAACTGATAACAAAAATACTCTATATTCTTCAACTCGTATTAGAGATGATATTGCTAATGGAAATATTGAATCAGCGTCGAAGACCCTAGGATATAATTGGTTTTTTTCTGGGAAAGTTATCGGTGGAGATAAAAGGGGAAGAGAATTAGGTTTTCCAACAATCAATATGCACTTAGAGGATGGGATAATCCTGTTACCGGGAATATATGCGACATTTGCATATGTAGATAATAAAAAGTATAAATCCATATCTTATTATGGAGATAGACCAACATATGATGGAAGCAATATTTTATTAGAAACTTTCTTATTTGATTTCGATAAAGATTTGTATGACAGTCTGGTAAAGGTTGAATTTATTTCTTTTATAAGGGGTGACCGGTATTTTGATAAGTCTGAAGACCTAAAGTTTCAAATGTCTTTGGATTGTTCAAAAGCTCTAGAAATATTGAAAAATTATGAATAATTTTTTTTGTTAACGAACTTTTATAAATTCAATGTCAATGTGTAGGAATTAAATTATAGGTTATATTTAAATTATGAATAACAATAAAGATAATGAAAGAAATTGGGTAGATACATTACTGCTCCCTCAAACAGATTTTCCTATGAGAGCTGGGTTGCCTAAAACAGAACCTAATATTTTATCGAAATGGAATGATGAAAAATTATTCCATAAAGTAAGAAAGGTATCCGTTGGAAAAGAGAAGTTTGTTCTTCATGATGGCCCTCCATATGCAAATGGGAATTTACATATAGGGCACGCTTTAAATAAAATACTAAAAGATTTGGTTGTTAGGTCGCAGCAGATGATGAACTATGATGTTTGTTATGTTCCTGGTTGGGATTGTCATGGACTACCAATCGAATGGAAAGTCGAAGAAAGGTATAGAGAAAAAAATATAGATAAGGATAGTATTCCGATTAATGAATTTAGAGATGAGTGTAGGGAGTTTGCAGATCATTGGGTGAATATACAACGAGAGGAATTTAAGAGATTGGGAATTGTTGGGGATTGGGATAATCCTTATACAACAATGAAATTTACTTCCGAATCCGCTATAGCTAATGAATTATTAAAAATTGCTATGAATGGAGCATTATATCAAGGATCAAAGCCAATAATGTGGTCTGTCGTTGAGAAAACTGCACTTGCCGAAGCCGAAGTTGAATACCACGATTATGTTTCTGATGCTATTTGGACAAAGTTTAAGATTAACTGTCTCTTGAACTCAACTATTTTCACCGATGAAAAGAAAAAAGATTTAGCTGAAGCATCTGTAGTTATATGGACTACAACACCGTGGACAATTCCAGGAAATAGAGCAATATCTTATTCGTCTTCAATCGATTATGGATTGTATGTTATTGAAGAGGCTCCAGAGGATAATTGGGCAATAAAAGGTGAAAAGTTAATTATTGCGAACAAACTATCATCAGATGTAATGGAAACTGCAAGGGTAACAAATTTTCGAAAATTATATGATATTAGTTCTGATGATTTGTCAAATATGATATGTTCACATCCTTTGTCTAAAAGTAATCTCGGTGGTTATAGTTTTGATATTCCATTGCTTAACGGAGATCATGTGACTGATGATACTGGTACAGGTTTTGTCCATACTGCACCAGGGCATGGAGTTGATGATTTTGAAATTTGGATGGCAAATAAAAAATTAATAAATGATATGAATATTGATCATACCATTCCTTATACCGTATCAGAAGACGGTGTATTTACTAACGATGCTCCAGGCTTTAAGGGTATTTTTGTAATAGGAAAAAATGGCGAAAAAGGAAATGCAAACAAAGAAGTAATATCAAAATTAATTGAGGCCAAATCAATTATTGCTACTCAAAGGTTCAAGCATCAATATCCGCACTCGTGGAGATCTAAAAAACCTGTCATATTTAGAAATACACCTCAATGGTTTATTTCTATGCAAGATTCAAAGAAAGATGGTCTTAGAGAAACAGCGCTTACTGCTATTAATGATACAGAATTTTATCCTAAATCTGGAAAAAATAGACTTAAGGCAATGATAAAAAATAGACCAGATTGGGTTTTATCAAGACAGCGTTCTTGGGGTGTACCAATATCTGTATTTGTGAATAAAAAAACATCAGAATATATACCAAACCATCAATTTAAAAATTCTCAGAAATTAATAGATAGGATCGTAACTATATTTGAATCCGAAGGAGCAAATTCATGGTTTGAGGAAGGTGCCAAGAAAAGATTCTTAATAGATTTAGTTGATGATATTGATGATTGGATTAAAGTTGACGACATCTTAGATGTCTGGTTTGAATCTGGAACTACGCATGCTTTTGTTCTTGAATCTAGACCTGAACTGTCATGGCCAGCAGATCTTTATCTTGAAGGTAGTGATCAGCACAGAGGTTGGTTTCATTCTTCGCTCTTAGAAAGTTCTATTACAAGAGGCCGAGCTCCTTATAAAGCTATTTTAACTCATGGTTTTACTATGGATAAAAATGGTAAGAAAATGTCAAAATCTATGGGTAATGTTATATCTCCGCAGGAGATAATCGAAAGATATGGAGCTGATATATTACGTTTATGGGTAAGTTCTACTGATTATGCTGATGACCAAAGAATTGGAGATGAAATATTAAAATCGAACGTTGATTCATACAGAAAAATAAGAAATACATTGCGATGGATGTTGGGTGTTCTATTCCATTGTGATCAAAAGCATGATCTAGACTATAAGAATTTACCGGAATTAGAAAAGTATATGCTTCATAAACTAGCTATCTTGCAGGAACAAGTTACTGAAGCCTATAAAAATTATGATTTTAAAAAAGTAGCAAGTCTATTATTTCACTTTTCTACGCAAGATTTATCAGCATTTTATTTTGATATAAGAAAGGATTCTCTCTATTGTGATCCTATATCAAGCAACACCAGAAAATCATCTCTGGCCGTTATTGATGAAATATTTACTAGATTAACAAAATTATATGCACCAATTCTATGCTTTACCATGGAAGAGGTTTGGTCAAGTAGATATGGAAATAAAAAAGAATCTATATATTTAGAGATATTTAACGACATACCAAATTCATGGTTAAACGATAAGCTTGATAAAAAATGGGATAATATTCGCAAGTTGAGGCGTGTTGTTACAGGAGCCTTAGAGATTGAAAGACGGGAAAAGAGGATAGGATCAAGCCTAGAAGCAAATCCAGATATTTATATAACAGATGATGATATAATTAACTCAATTAAAGGTATTGATTTAGCAGAAATTTGCATCACAAGTAATGCTACATTAATCTATGATATTCAACCACAAACAGCCTTCATGATTGATGATATTTCAGGCATTGGTGTTGTATCAAAATTAGCTGAAGGTAAAAAATGTGCTAGATCGTGGAAGATTATTCCTGATATTGGTTTAGATGAGGAGTTTCCAGATTTGTCAAAAAGAGATGCAGTGGCAGTTCGCGAATATATGAATTTAAATAGACTAAAATGATATGGATTTCACTAAGAAAAAATTATTTATTTCTTCTGTTACAATATTAATTTCTTATTTAATCGACAGATTAAATAAATATTTTTTTATAAATGAGATAGGTATCAATGAAAGATCTATTGTAGAAGTAACTCCTTTTTTAGATGTAGTTTTAGTTTGGAACAAGGGCATTAGTTACGGTTTGTTTCAACAAGAAAATACAATAGGGCAAATAATTTTAACTATGTGTTCTTGCTTAATTTGTATTTTTATAATTACATGGATTTTTAAAGCAAAAAATATTTTACTTTATATCCCCTTGTCCTTAATAGTCGGTGGAGCTTTATCTAATATTACCGATAGATTGTTGTTTGGTGCTGTTGCAGACTTTTATTACTTACATGCTTATGGTTATAGCTGGTATGTATTTAATTTGGCTGATGTATTTATAGTTTTCGGTGTGTTTGTATTGATATTAATCAATTTTTATCCTAGAATCGCAAATAACTTTGAATAATTTTTTTTAATAGGATTGATAAGTATTTACAATGAATTATATTAATAAGAACATTATATCAATTATTATTTTTTTATTTTTAGTAGGATGTGGGTCTAGTCTGAAAGATACCGTAATAACGGTTATGAATAATAGTGATTTTACAAATGGTGATCCGGATGAATTTATGACTGTAACTAAATCCCCGCTTACTATGCCGCCGGATTATCAATTAAGGCCGCCAGAAGAGGGTGCTAATGCTCTCTCTCAGAAAGAACCAAGTGTTCTTGCAAGGTCATATATTCTAAGGTCAGAAAGTGATACTTCTGAGTTATCGACAGGTGAACAAAATATATTAAAAAAAGCTAATGTTGAATATGCCAATCCTCGAATAAAAGAAGAATTATCTCTTGAAGAAGGAATTATATCAAAAGATGAATCCTTATCGGATTATTTAATTAGATTAAAAAGAAAAAAATCAGAAACACTAGATGCTTATACCGAAATAGAAAGATTAAATACTTCAAAGAGCGAGGTAAAAAATATATTATATTCCAGCAACGATGAAGATAATGTTCAGGAATCTGAAGCAGAAGTTGTTAATCTTAATAAGTTGACATTAGAAAGGTTGCGCAATAAAACTACTACTACTAATAACGATGCTAACCTAAAATATGGCATTAGATCAGAGGATTTACTTAAGAAAAATTCTGATATAACTAAGAATGATAATAATGAAATCCCTCCAATCGATAAACAAACAACTGTATTAAAAGGTCTTATGGGCGGTCTTATGGGTGGTTTTGGTATATTTTAAAAAAAATAGAACGTTCGTTCTATAAATATTATATAATTTTTTATACTTCTTTTAACATAGCTATATGTATTTTTGTTTTTGCATATACGCGCTCAGTTATAATTTCATAATTATTTGGCCAATTTATGGATACATTCTTACTTTCCTCTATTACAATGAATCCATTTTTTTTAATAAGACCCTCTTCAATTGATAGCTTGATAATTAAGTCACTGTAGTTCTCGTTGTATGGTGGATCGGCAAAAATTATATCAAATACACCAAAGGAATTCATTTTTCTAAAAGATTTAACATCTTTTCGTATAATTTTAGCCTTTGAATAGAGGTTGCATGCTTTTAAATTTTCTTCAATGAGGGCAATAGATTCATTATTATTATCAACAAATACACAATATTGAGCTCCACGAGATAAAGCCTCTATTCCAAGGGAACCAGTTCCAGAGAAAAGATCTAAAACTCTCTTTTTTTCTATTTTTTTGTATATTGGGTTATGTTCTAAAATGTTAAATAAGGATTCTTTTGTTCGATCAGTTGTTGGTCTAATTGAATTATTATTTGCTGTCTTTAATTTTATGCCTTTCGCTATACCAGTAAGTATTCTCATATTACGTCACTGTGGAATATTTTTTTATAAGTGATATTTGTTTTTTTAATATATGTGCAGGGATTTCTATTATTTCCCCTTTATGGATATTACCAAGTTGGAATGGTCCATATGATTTTCTTATTAGACGATTAATTCTTATATCAAAATACGATAATATATTCCTAATTTCTCTATTTTTCCCTTCTTTAATGGTAATTTCCAGCCATGTATTTGAGTTCGTCTGACTTATGATATCTACTGATTCTACATTATATCTTACCCCATCCACGGTTGGAGAAGATCGAATTTTTTTTAGATCATTGTCAGTTATTCTCTTATACACCCTTACTTTATAAACTCTTAATAAACCAGTTTTAGGTAATTCAAGTAATCTCGCAAGCTCTCCATCATTTGTAAGTATTATAAGGCCCTCAGTATTTATATCTAACCTTCCTATAGTAATTACTCGCGGAAAGTCTCTTGGCAACAATTCAAATATTGTTCGTCTATTTTGTGGATCATTTGATGTAGTTATATACCCCCCTGGTTTATGACATAACCATGCTTTTGTTTTTTGTATTGTAGGAATTTTAATATTATCTATCTCAATAATATCCGTATTATTAACTTGTATAGCTGGCGTATTGATTGTTTGGTGGTTTAGTTTAACTCTTTTTTCTAGTATGAGTTTTTCAGCATCACGTCTTGAACATATTCCAGATCTAGCAATTATTTTAGCTATGCGCTGTTTCTCATTTAACATGGTTATTACCTTATTATTTGAAGATATGAACTATATCTACTATAGTATTTAGTTATGTCAAATAGCAATCAATTGATTAACAAAATAAATCCAATGGATATTGCTCTATCTGAGGCAAGATTAGCATACAATTTAGATGAGGTTCCGATTGGCGCCGTGATATTGGATAAAAATAAAAAAATTATCTCAATTGCTCACAATCTTGTTAGATTCAACAAAGATCCTTTGGCTCATGCTGAAATTTTGGCTATTAGAGAAGCTGCTAAGTTCATGGGCAATGAAAGGCTTATAGATTGTGATATTTATGTCACTTTAGAGCCATGCTCAATGTGTGCATCGGCGATATCCCATGCTCGAATAAGAAGACTATATTATGCTGCAGATGATGTTAAACACGGGGCAGTAGAAAATGGAATACGTTTTTTTAACTCTAATAATTGTTTTCATAAACCAGAGGTTTATGGGGGTATATCAGCTGAAGCCTCAGTCAGTTTATTAAAAAATTTTTTTAAAAATAAAAGATTAAATGGTGACGTTTAATTCATTGCTCTCCAAGCGATATCTTTTCTATAATATTTGGTTTTAAATTTTATCTTTTCAATTGCATTGTAAGCCTTTTTTCTTGCCTCTTCTATTGATAACCCTGTTGCAGTTACATTAAGAACACGACCACCACTTGCAATAAGTCTTTTGTTTTCAAGTCTTGTTCCGGCATGAAAAACTTTTATGCCTGGGTCTTTTTCAGCATCTTCTATTCCGGTGATAATGGAATCTTTTTTATAATTTAGAGGATAGCCTTTATTTGCAAGAACAACAGTTAATGATGCCTCATTTTTCCATGTAATTTTTGTATTTTTAAGATCTCCATTAACTGTATCTAACATCATTGATAATAAATCTGATTTAAGCAGCATTAACATCGCTTGAGTTTCTGGGTCTCCAAATCTAATATTGTATTCAATTAATTCTGGTCCTTTTTCTGTAATCATTAAACCAGCAAACAATACACCTTTGTAGGGGGTATTGTTTTTATACATAGCGCTTACCGTTGGTTCAATAATTTTGTTCATCACTTGACCAATTATATTATTTGTCAATATTGGTGTGGGTGTATAAGCTCCCATTCCTCCTGTATTTGGTCCTTTGTCACCTTCAAGCAATCTTTTGTGATCTTGGGCACTAATTAAGGGTTGAATATCTTTTCCGTCTACCAAAGCAAAGAAGCTTACCTCTTCGCCATTTAAAAATTCTTCAATTATTAGCGATGGATTATCAGTAAATTTTCCACTAAAAATTTCATTTATTGATTCGCTTGCTTCTTTTTTTGATTCACAAATAAATACACCTTTTCCAGCAGCAAGGCCATCGGCCTTTATAACTATTGGCGTATTTAATGAATCGAGATATTGTAAGGCTCTATCTTGTTTATTAAACCATTTGTACGCAGCTGTTGGGATATTATTTTTATAAGCTATTTCTTTTGTAAAGCTTTTAGAAGATTCAAGTTGAGATGCGAACTTAGATGGAGCAAAAACTTTTATATTTCCTTTTTCAAGTTCATCCGATAAACCATTACATATAGGGACTTCGGGGCCTATAATAACAAGATTAATATTATTTCTTATTGAAAAATTACAAATATCTTTATGATTATCAGAACTAATGTTTAAACATTCTGCGTACTGCATTATTCCAGGGTTACCAGGGATTGCATAGATTTTATTTGGAATAGAGCTTAAGTAAATTGATCTTGCAATTGCGTGTTCTCTGCCACCATTTCCTATTATCAGAATTTTCATAGTAGTTCTTTAGTTTAATATTTATGTTATTGTTGATTTGATATTATATTACTTTAACATTACTAAAAAAGAAATTTTTTTCATATAGGTTCTTATGCATAACTTTGAAATTGATTACCAAAATAATATACAAGAATTTACTGTTAGTGAATTTTCAAATGATGTTAAGAGAACCATCGAAAATAAATACGGTTATGTTAAATTAAAAGGAGAGGTGTCCGGCTATAAAGGTGCCCACTCTTCTGGACATCATTATTTTAGTTTAAAAGATTCAGGCGCAATAGTAAAAGCAATTATATGGCGTACAAAATATAAAGGTTTAAGTTTTAAGCCAGAGGAAGGATTAGAGATTATTGCCACTGGAAGAGTTACAACTTATCCTGGATCGTCATCATATCAGATAACGATTGAAAGAATTGAGCCGTCTGGTGAAGGTGCTTTAATGGCTTTATTAGAAGAGCGAAAAAGAAAGTTTATAAAAGAAGGACTTTTTTCAGAAGATAACAAGATAGCACTTCCATATTTTCCAAAAAACATAGCAGTAATTACATCTGAAAATGGAGATGCTTTAGGAGATATAATAAAAAAATTTTCTGACAGAATGCCTGTTAATATCTTAGTGTTCCCAGTAAGCGTTCAAGGAGATAAATGTCCAATCGAAGTTGCTAATGCAATAGATAAATTAAATAATACAGATCTTGATTCCAAGATAAATAGACCAGATATTATTATTATTTCTAGAGGGGGAGGGTCACTGGAAGATTTATGGGGATTTAACGATGAATTAATAATTCGGGCAGTCTATAATTCCAAAATACCAATTATTTCAGGTGTGGGTCATGAGCATGATTGGACATTAATTGACTTCGTTGCTGATAAAAGGGCATCTACGCCCACCGCAGCGGCTGAAATGGCTATTCTTAAATATTCTGATTTTAGTTCTCGGTTATCTGAGATTAGCGATAGAAATGAGAAATTATTTAAAGATTTAATTTTGTTTAAAAGAAATAATTATAATCTATTTTCTTTTAAAATTACAAGATACTCTAATGTTCTCGATCTATACCAACAGCGTTTTGATAAGATTATTGGCAGTTTTTTAAGGTCATTTGAAAAAATTATTGAAGAAGATTGGAGAAAATTTAATTTTTTAAAAGAGCATATTTCTAAAAATCATCTTTTACGAAATATCTATGATGCAAAAGGAAAATCAGATTTAATGGGCCAGATGCTAAAAAAATCAATAAAAAATATTATTAACCAGGACAATAAAATGGTTGAATCTAGATCGAGATTATTATACTCACTGAGCTACAGAAGTGTTCTTTCAAGGGGTTTTGGGTTAATACAGGATAATAATGCTAATATCGTAAGAACTAAATGTGAGGCAATTAAAAATAAAGAATTAAATATTGTATTCATAGATGGATCTATAGGTACTGTTATAAAAAAGTAGAATTCCACTAAAATATAAGAATACATATTATTTGAACCAATGTATTTTTCACAAGTATAAAGTAAAAAGTAAAAAGTAAAAAATGGAAAATAATAAAAGATATAATTTTAAATCAGAGGCTATTTTAAAATATTCTCATGGTGAGTTCGACATCATTACTCCTGGTGATTATGTCATATGTGCGGTTACTGGAAATTCGATTAATATTGAAGATTTAAAATATTGGAATGTGGACAAGCAAGAAGCTTATGAGAGCGCTGACATAGCACTTAAGAGATACAAAAATGAACTTTAATTTTTGTACACTTGTATTTTCTTCTCAATAAGGTCCAATAGTATATGTTTATCTTCTTCTAATATTTCTATTTCCATTTTTAAGATATTTAATTTATTTCTTAACTTTGATTCTGGATCATTGTCATTACTAAATCTTACATAATCTTTTTCTGTTGTTATCATGGAATACCCCGGATCATTATCAAGCAATTTAATCAAGGATGAGACTTCTTCTCTTGAGTAGAGATGGTGATTATTAAAAATAATTTGCTTCGTTACTTTAAAACTTAAACTTGCCAATGCATTAAAGAACTTGTTAGGGGAGCCGATCCCACATAATCCAATAATTTTCTTATTTCTTATTTCTTTAATTTTATGAAGATAATTTACTTTGCTATTAATAATGGGCTTTTTCGAGTTTATTATTTTTTCCAGTAAATATTTATCAATATTTTTTTTATTTATTACAATTATTGCATCACATCTTTTTAGTTGTGATTTAAAACCTTCTTTGAGCGGACCGGAAGGGAAAATCATACCATTACCAAGATTAACCATTCCATCAATGACTAGTATTGAGATATCTTTTTTCACACTTGGGTTATGATAACCGTCATCAAGTAATAAAATTGATGAACCATTTTTAATAGCAAATTCAATCCCTTTTATTTTATTTTTTGATACATATGTTTTTGTAACATTTGACAAAACTAAAGCTTCGTCCCCAACCTTCTCAGCTTTATGATTTTTTTGCACTTCTAGAGGGCCCAATTCTTTTCCTTTATAGCCCCTGGATATAATAGAAATATTTTTATAATTATTTGATGACAGTAAATTTGTTATTGATATTACTGTAGGTGTTTTTCCTCCGCCACCTATTACAGGGCTGCCGATTGATATGATTAGTTTGGTTGTTTTTTTAGGTACGGTTAGGTTGAATCTAGCCCTCACAATCAAATGATATAAAAGTCCAATAGGCAACAAAGATAGTGACAGAAAATTTTTATTTTTCCAAAAGTTTGGTTCTCTCAATATTTTAATCCCCTTGCGTATTCAATGACAAAATTCTTTCTATAATAACAGAGGCGCCTTGATTAAGTTTAATTAAATTCGCATTTGCCTTATTCATATTTTTTATAGTTTTCGTATCTTTTATTAATTCTATTAGAGTGCTCTCAAGTTCTTTCTCATCATTTACTCTTATAGCCCCACCTAATTTATCTAAATTTTTATAAATCTCATGAAAATTAGAGGTATGCTTCCCGTGTAAAACAGGGCAATCAAATTGCAAGGCTTCAATCGGATTTTGACCACCTTTATTTATCAAAGATCCCCCAATAAAGGCAATGTTAGCTATTTTATAATAAAGACCAAGTTCACCCATTGTGTCTACAATGAGCAAGTTTGAATTATTATTAGTATCTTCACTATTAGATTTTTTTGAATATGATATATTATTTTTTACCATGAACTTTTCTAACGCATGAATCTCAAGTAACTGCCTAGGAACAATTATTGTCATTAAGTTGCTAATCTGTTTTGAGAGAGATTGATGTATTTTAACAATTTCAAAATTTTCAATTTTATGAGTTGAGCCAGCAACGAATATAATTTTCTTATCGAACTTTGCTTTTAAAGAATTATATTTAATTTTATCTACGGGTAAGGGGCTACTATCAAATTTGATATTTCCAATATTGCATATATTAGATACCCCTAGGCTTTTAAATTTTGATTCAGCAGTGCTATCTTGAGCAAAAATAATGTCTGCTGCACTTAATAATTCTTTAGCTCCAGTATTGTATTTCTTCCATTTTTTAAAAGAATTTTCTGACATTCTGGCATTCGCTATATAGAAGGGAACATCTATTTTTTTTATTTGCTGAAAGAAATTCGGCCAAATCTCAGATTCAATGAACGCTATTGAATTTGGCTTCCAATGATTTAGAAATCTTCTAGCTAGAAAAATAGTATCAAGAGGGAGATATTGGTGTAATACCTTGTCGGAAATTCTATTTTCTATAATTGCTTTTGATGTAATTGTTGATGTTGTAAATAATATATTATCAAAAGTTTGATTTTTAATGATTAATTCTATTAACGGAAGTGCCGATAAAGATTCGCCAACACTTGATGCGTGTATCCAAATTAAAGTTCCTAGTGGTCGAAGCTTAACATTCTTAAATGATTTTTGTTGAGCACTTTCTTTGTTTTCTTTATTTTTAAATATTCTATAGGTGAAATAAAAATTGATAAATATCCCAAGAATAGAAGTAGTTATAATATATAAAAATAGAATTTTTTTTCTGATTATATTCATATTACTTTAACCCAAAAAGATAGAAAGAGAGATGGCTAGAATGTTTATTAAGCCAATATTACGATTTTTATTAAAGAAAATAGCACATGAATTTGGATCTTTGATGTCTACATTTTTAATTAATTGCAATGTATACATCATTGCCATAGCAAGGAGACAATAGCTAATAATATTTACATTAACTAGATATAGTGCAGCTGTTAGTAAAAAATACTTAATAAAATAGAAAAACCAAATATGTAATTTTGTATCTTTGCCAAATAACCTAGAAGTTGATTTGATGCCAATTTTTTTATCATCTTCAATGTCTTGATAGCCATATATTGTATCATAACCAAGAGTCCAAAATAGGCATGCTAGGTATATGAATAGCATTTCAATAGAGATGCTTCCACCTACGGAAGTCCATCCAACTAGCGCACCCCAATTAAATGCAATGCCTAGAAATAATTGAGGCCAATATGTTATTCTTTTCATAAAAGGATATATGATGATTGTTATAATTGAACATAGTCCAATTACCACAGTCAAATCATTAAATTGTAATAATATCAAAAGCCCTATTAAGGATAATATAGATATAAGTAACAATGCTTCTAAGAGTGTAATTTTTTTACTTGCTAATGGCCTGTTCTTAGTTCTCTCAACTTTTACATCTATTTTTCTATCTATTATATCGTTAAAGATACAGCCAACAGCTCTCATTATTATCGAGCCTATTAAAAATAAAAATATCAAGTATAAATCAGGGTAAATATTATATTTAACTGAAGATAATGTTAGACTATAAATACAAGGGATAAATAACAGCCACCAACCAATTGGTTTATCAAATCTTGAAAGCTGTATATAATATTTCAAATTATTTTGTAATTTGTTTTTCATAGGATTAGATATTTTTTTGAAAGTTTTTTTTCATCAGAAGTAAATTATAAATAAATTTTACAATAACCTTTTATATCAAATAAGTAGAGTGATGTATATTAAATCTAATTTAATAAAGAATATTAGTTTATATTTAAGTGATAAATTATTCTCTGGTAATTAAAATTGTTAATTCCTGTGAATCCATAAAGAATCTTAAAGAAAAGTATTGATCTATTTTTATTTACCTTTTTAGTCAATCAAAGGTAATAAATTATAGCTTCTGATAACGTATTAAGAATTTGCCTTAAGCTAAGAATCTTTCGGGCATATATACCCACCATAGTCAATATTATCATAGTTTAATCTCTATGAAGTGATTGGTACCATGGTTAATAAATTTCGATTTAAATAATATAAAAAAAGTATAGAAATAAATTTAAAATTGTGATTTGTTGTTTTTATGGAAAATAATACAGAATCATCAGAGAAAAATTTAACCTGTCAGGATCTAATTGCATATTTCCAATATGGTTGTAAGTCAAAAAGCAAATGGGTTATAGGAACGGAGCATGAAAAATTTGCTTACTATAAAGATTCCAAGCTACCTATCCAATACGATGGTCAGAATGGTGTAAAAGCATTGTTAGAAAATTTAGCAAATAGATTTGATTGGTTGGCAATTAAAGAAAATGGCAACACGATAGGTTTGAAGGATAAGTTCAAATCAGATAGGAGTGTGTCAATAGAACCTGCTGGTCAAATAGAATTATCTGGAGCTCCGTTGAGCAACCTCCACGAAACGAGCGCTGAGCTTTTTAGTCATTTGAAAGAAGTAAAAGTTATCGGAGAAGAACTTGGTATTAATTTTTTGAATATTGGATTTCCGCCGTCATGGAAGTTAAATGAAATGCCTAAAATGCCCAAGAAAAGATATGATATTATGCGTGAATACATGCCATCCGTTGGTTCTATGGGTCTAGATATGATGCACCGTACTTCAACAATCCAAGTGAATTTAGACTATGACAGTGAGATTGATATGGTTAATAAATTTAGGGTTGGCCTTGCTTTGCAGCCCTTGGTTACTGCATTATTTTCAAACAGTCCTTTTTATGAAAATGAAAACTCAGGTTATAATAGCTATAGATCAAAAGTATGGACGAATACGGATGTTGAAAGAACGGGTTTTTTACCATTCGCATTTGATAAAACAATGTCTTTTGAAAAATATATGGATTATGCATTAGATATTCCTATGTATTTTTTATATAGAGAAGGAGTTTATCTGCCAGTAAATAAAATAACTTTTAGAGATTTTATGAATTATGGTTTTAAAATGGAATCGAATAAATTAACATATCCAACTCTAGATGACTGGTCGAACCATTTAACAACATTATTTCCTGAAGTTAGGTTAAAACAATTTATTGAAATGAGAGGTGCGGATGGCGGTATGCCTGATAAGATTATAGCTCTGTCATCTTTTTGGGTAGGATTGCTTTATGATAGTAAGTCACTTAAATCTGCTTATGATTTAATCTCTGACTGGACATTCGATGAAATTGTTGAATTAAGAGAAAATGTAATGTTATTTGGTTTAAATGCTAAATTTAGATCTAAGAAAATAGATAAGATTTTATTAGAAATATTAGAGCTATCTTCTAAAGGACTTACGGCAAGAGGTATTTTCAATATTAAAGGGGAGTCCGAAGAAAGATATTTAGCCCCATTATTCTCAATTATAGACAAGAAAGAGACCTCGGCTGATTATTTAATAAAAATGTATAATAAAGATTGGTCTAGGAATATAGATAAGGTTTTATTTGCAAATACTATTTAAAATAGAAGCTACATATTTATGATAAAATTAGAAAAACCTCCATCAATATTAGCATTAGCTGCTATTACTGGATTAGCCCCTTTTACTCTCAATATAATAGTACCCTCATTACCAAGTATCTCTGATTACTATAATGTTACTTATTCTAGTGCACAGTTGGTTATAACAGCATTTATTGCAGCCATGGCAATTGGTCAGCTGATAATTGGAACTTTATCAGATGCATACGGTCGTAGATCAATTTTAATGATTGGTATATTTATATTTATTATTGGTTCAATAATTTGCTCTATAGCCCCAACAATAGAAATACTTGTTTTTGGAAGATTTATCCAAGCCTTAGGAGGTGTTTCTGGAGTAGTCCTCGGCAGGGCAATTGTAAGAGATGTATATGGTAGAGAAAAAGCTGCAAGTGCCTTAGGGTATGTGACTACAGTTATGGTCATAGCCCCTATGATAGCCCCTGTATTAGGTGGATTGTTAGAAGACTTCGTAGGATGGCGATCTTCTTTTTATGTACTATTTTTTACAGGAATCTTATTAATTATTATGGCATATAATGGCATAAAAGAAACAAATATAGACAACAGATCACGTGGTGATATTAAAACATTGTTATATAATTTTATTATTTTATTGAGAATACGTAAATTCGTACTTTTTACATTGACTATGGCCTGTGCTAACTCGATGTTTTTTACTTTTCTGGCTGTAGCTCCTTATATAATAATTAAGATTTTAGAATTTAGCCCGACGCAATATGGCTTTGGTTTTATACCAATTTCTATAGCTTTTATGCTTGGTAGCTTTACTGCAGCAAGATTGTCAGAGAGAATTGGTTCTCTGAAATTGATTAAGATAGGTGTTTTTGGAGGCATTCTAGGTTCAGTTGTAATGGGAGTTGTAATCTATCATAACTTAATGAATATTTATACGTTATTTGGTTCTATGATGATTATAACTTATTCAAACGGTATTGTTATGCCAAATATTATTGCCAATATTGTCAGTGTTAAACCGGAATTAGCTGGAGCAGCCTCAGGATTATCAGGATCTATGCAATTTGCATTGGCGGGAATATGTACTTATATTGCTGCATCAATATCAATAGAAACTGCATTCCCTATGGCAATGCAGTTAGTGTTGTTATCATCAATAGGCACCATATCTTTTTTGATAGCAAAATCATCCAAATAATATTGATTAATTATTCTTCACTATAGAGGTTTACAACGCTCTTCTTAATATGAAGGTAAAGCTCTTTTGAAGGAAATCCATTCACTAAAAGACTATTATTTTTTTGATAACTTTTTATAGAATTTTTTGTTTGAGGGCCATAATTCCCGTCATAGGCTCCGGTATCGTAACCAAGACTAATTAACGCTATTTGTATATTATAAGTCAAGTCGTAGGTATAGATATTATTAGTACTATCAATATTATTTGTATTGTCATTAATTTTCTGTTGTTTGTTTATACTAGATGCAATACCTAGGATTCCTCCAATAAGTGCGCCTGATTTAGCTCCATCATTTCCACCAATTGCTGCTCCAATGCCCCCTCCGATTCCTGCACCACACAAGAGACTGCCACCCACACCTCCACATATTTCTGTTTCTTCAGCATTAGCAGTATTAGAATAATTTGAAATTGTAATAGTAAGAATTAGTATTAGTAGATATTTCATTATTAGCCCTTTTTTTAACAATCTTAGTTTTTGAATAACTAAGATTTTTTTATTATACCATAAATTATTATATTAATTATTAATTTCTTGCCAAACTAATTTGGCATTTCTTTCATTTTTTTAAATGCAATTTCAAAGCCATTATTTGGTGTTATAAGTCCAATTCTTTTTAATTTTTTGGGGTGTATGACAATTATAAAATTATCTAATAAATTAAACCTATCTAAGAGATCGTTGTTTAAAACCAATTCTGCTCTGCATCTACTTTCTATACATTCTGTGTAAGGGATCCATAATTTGTACTCTTTAAATTTATCGTTATCATTAAAAATAATACCTACTCCAGGATTTAGAGGAAAGCCATCAGAGGTATATATATTCATTATATTTTCTTTTTGCCTCTTTATAATTTGTAGTACAGCTTTGTGGCTTATATTTTTATCATCCGATTGTATAAATTGCATTAAAGAACAATAATCGATATCGTCGTATTTACATAGAGTTATCCAATCATCAGTCTCATCAATAAAAATACCCCGAAACCCTCCTAAATCGTAAATAGTACTTTCCTCCATAATCTCTTTAGATAAGGATTTTTCTGTACCAAAAGAAAGCAATAAAAAAATGGTAGTTAAAACGAGAATTTTACTCTTAAAAAAGATATTATTTTTTAGCATTTAAATAGACTTTTTAAAAATTAAGCTAATTATTGATTAATTTTAATTAATTCAGTAAAAAAAACATATTTTTTTTTGAATTTATTGAAATATAGTATATCCATATAAATTATTATACGTAAGTATATTGATAAGTTATTAATTAATGATTATTTTTAATATATTAATATATTAATTTTATATGTTCTGTAAATTATAGTTAGGGTTTTTTTTATGAAATATTTGAATATGATTTCTTTAATTAAGTATTTTACTACTTTCACATTGATAGCTTTCTTTAACACTTCATCTGTATGGGCAGTTGAAATTCTTGGAATACCAAAAGATTTTCAAATTAATTTTCAGAATGCAGCAACATCAAATATGGAAGATATTGTATGGTTTCATAATTGGTTTTTATTTCCAATTATTACAGCAATTACTTTATTTGTAATGTTTTTGCTGATTTATGTTGTATTCAGATATAATGCAAAAAGAAATCCTGTACCATCACGTACGACACATAACACACTAATTGAAGTTATGTGGACAGTTCTGCCTATATTAATATTAGCAATAATTGCAGTTCCTTCATTCCGAATATTATATACACAACAAACTATTCCTCAAAATGCAGATATGACTATTAAAGTAACAGGTTATCAATGGTATTGGGGCTACGAATATCCAGATCATTCTGATATCGCCTTTGATTCCCTTCCGTTAGAAGGCAGTGAATTAACGGATGATAAAATTCGATTATTATCAGTTGATAATCCTCTTGTAGTTCCAGCTAATAAAATAGTAAGAGTTCAGGTTACTGGTGGTGATGTAATACATAATTGGGCGATGCCTTCTTTTGGAATAAAAACTGATGCTGTTCCAGGGCGTTTAAATGAAACGTGGTTTAAAGTTGAAGAGCCTGGAATATACTATGGCCAATGTTCGGAGCTATGTGGTATGAGGCACGCATTTATGCCAATAGAAGTTCACGTTCTGGCTGAAGAAGATTTTAATATTTGGTTACAAAAAGCAAAGATTGAATTTACAGATTTAGGTTACACTACAATGCAAAGCAAAGAATATGCTGAGCTTGATTAATATTAATGACAAGAAAATATAGAGGGTTTTTATATGGCGTACGCTTCTAGTTCATCAGATCATTCCATACCACAAGGTTGGAAGAGATGGGTTTATTCTACAAATCATAAAGATATTGGTACCATGTATCTAATTTTTGCGATTATAGCTGGAATAATAGGAGGTTTTTTATCACTCTCAATGAGACTTGAACTTCAAAGTCCAGGGCTTCAGATATTTGGTGATACCCATGTTTATAATGTATTTACTACGGGACATGGCCTTATAATGATATTTTTTATGGTTATGCCAGCAATGATTGGAGGGTTTGGCAATTGGTTCGTCCCTCTAATGATTGGGGCGCCGGATATGGCCTTTCCAAGAATGAATAATATTTCATTCTGGTTATTACCCCCTGCTTTGTTATTATTAGTAATATCTATGTTTGTTCCTGGACCTCCTGGAGGAATGGGCGCCGGAGGCGGTTGGACAATTTATCCACCTCTGTCAACATCTGGGCAACCGGGGCCTGCAATGGATTTAGCAATATTATCATTGCATATTGCCGGTGCCTCATCAATTCTTGGTGCTATTAACTTTATAACAACAATACTCAACATGAGAACGCCAGGAATGACATTTCATAAAATGCCACTTTTTGTCTGGTCAATTGTGGTAACGGCTTTCTTATTATTATTGTCACTTCCTGTGTTAGCAGGTGCAATTACAATGCTTTTGACTGATAGGAATTTTGGAACAACATTTTTTGATCCTGCTGGTGGCGGTGATCCAATCTTATTTCAACATTTGTTTTGGTTCTTTGGTCATCCTGAAGTTTATATATTAATTTTACCTGGATTCGGTATGATTAGTCAGATTATTTCAACATTTTCAAAGAAGCCTGTTTTTGGTTATTTGGGCATGGCATACGCAATGGTTTCTATTGGAGTAATCGGATTTATTGTCTGGGCTCATCATATGTATACAGTTGGTCTGAGCGTTGATACTCAGGCATATTTTGTTGCAGCGACAATGGTTATTGCAGTTCCAACGGGAATAAAGATTTTTTCATGGATCGCAACAATGTGGGGTGGTTCGATTGATTTTAAAACACCAATGCTATGGTCGATGGGTTTTATATTTTTATTTACACTTGGAGGTGTAACGGGTGTTGTGTTAGCAAATGCAGCTGTTGATAGAGCATTTCATGATACATATTATGTAGTTGCTCATTTCCATTATGTTTTGTCCATGGGAGCTGTATTCGCAATCTTTGGTGCATGGTATTATTGGTTTCCAAAAATGAGTGGTTATATGTACTCTGAGTTTATTGGAAAATTACATTTTTGGTTTACTTTTGTCGGCGTAAATCTTATTTTCTTCCCTCAACATTTTTTGGGATTAGCTGGTATGCCAAGACGCTATGTTGATTATCCAGATGCATTTGCCGGCTGGAATTTTATTTCATCTATCGGTTCTTATATTTCATCATTTGCTGTACTTATCTTTTTAGTAGGTGTATTTAATGCTTTTTATAAAAAAATCCCTGCCGGTGATAATCCGTGGGGTTCAGGTGTATCAACTTTAGAGTGGACATTATCATCGCCTCCACCATTTCATCAATATGAAGTTCTGCCTAAGCCTATGGAAGAAGCGGAGCATTAACATATTTATCAAAATATTATGGAGCTTAATTGTTAAGATATAATGACAGATCAGATATCTAGTGTTAATGATTTTTATTCCTTGATGAAGCCTCGAGTTATGTCGTTAGTTATATTTACGGCATTGGTAGGTCTAATTATGTCCCCAGATAATATCCACCCTTTCACAGCATTTATAGCACTGCTTTGTATAGCTATTGGAGCAGGGGCATCTGGTGCTTTGAACATGTGGTATGATGCTGATATCGATAAAGAGATGAAAAGAACCGTCAATCGCCCAATTCCATTAGGATTAATTCCTAAATCCGAAGCGCTTAGCTTTGGTCTAGTCTTATCTTTTGGATCAATTTTTGTTATGGGAATTGTAGTAAATTGGTACTCCGCTCTTTTCTTAGCTATAACAATATTTTTTTATATAGTCATATATACTATATGGCTTAAAAGACGGACACCACAAAATATTGTAATTGGTGGAGCTGCGGGTGCTTTCCCGCCTATAATTGGATGGTTATCAGCCTCAGGATCCCTTTCAATAGAGCCAATAATATTATTTTTGATAATATTTATGTGGACACCGGCGCATTTTTGGGCTCTTGCACTCGATATATCTGATGACTATAAAAAAGTAGGTATTCCTATGATGCCTAATATAGTAGGTTCTAAAGCTACTAGAAGACAAATTTTAATATATGCAATTATTACAAGTTTTGTAGCTGTGTTACCATTCTTTGTGAACATGGCAAGTGTTTATTATTTAATAGCAGTCTTATTATTAAATTTTATTTTTATTTTCTTATCCTGTAAATTATATTATACAGACACAATTAAATTACAAAAAGAGTTAGCTAAAAAATTATTTATTTATTCTATTTTTTACTTATTTCTTATATTTGCTATTTTGTTAATAGAAGCAATTGTAAAAAGCTTCATTTAGAAAAGGGTTCAATGAAAAGTCATATAAAAAGCAAGAACGAAGTCGCCTTAAAGAATCAAAGATCAAAGTCTATAGCTATAGCGTGTATATTGTTTTTTTTAGTAGCTGTATTCTTTTTAACTACGGTAATTCGTATTGGTAGCAATATTACTGATAGAATTTTATAAGTGCTATGAATGACAGATAATACTAAATATAAGAAACCATATTTTGTTTTAACCTTATGCTTTGGCATCTTTGTTTTAATGTTAAGCCTGTCTTTTGCAGCTGTCCCTTTGTACAAGTTATTCTGTCAGGTTACGGGTTATGGTGGCACGCCACAGATCGCAATAATTAGATCAAGTGATATAGGAGAAAGAAATTTTATTATAAGGTATGATACAAATATTTCGCCAGAACTAAATTGGGAAGTAGAGCCTGAGTTTGATTATATTGAAATAGCTACTGGTGAAAATGTTTTTACGTATTATAAAGCTAAGAATGTTTCTGATATTCCTATAGATGGTACGGCTACATATAATGTTGTTCCAGCTGAAGCTGCAGCATATTTTATGAAAGTTGAATGCTTTTGCTTTACCGAACAAAGACTAGAGCCTAATCAAATTATTGATATGCCTTTGGTATTTTATATTGATCCTGCAATTGATAGAGATCGTGATTTAAAAAATGTTGACACAATAACACTTTCCTATACTTTCTATGAAAATAAGGTAAAAAGAAGTGATATAAAGCAATAAATAAT
The DNA here is from genome assembly GCA_018651345.1 of Rhodobiaceae bacterium. Classification (GTDB taxonomy): domain Bacteria; phylum Pseudomonadota; class Alphaproteobacteria; order Rhizobiales; family TMED25; genus CAJIYR01. Next base: position 94,486 of record JABIEF010000073.1, on the reverse strand, counting down.
AAAGTTTTCTATGTGAATAAGGTTTGTTTAATTAATTAAAAGAAGAGGGCGAAATGTCTCAAAGTCATACAAAGCATCATGATTATCACTTGGTTGACCCGAGTCCGTGGCCTGTAATTGGTTCAATATTTGCTTTTGTAACTGCTATCGGTGCTGTTGTATATTTTCATCAAGAATCGCCATGGCTTCTGACTGCAGGTTTCATGGGTATCCTATTTACTATGTTTGGTTGGTGGAGAGAAGTAATAAAAGAGGCCCATGCTGGAGACCATACACCAGTAGTGCAAATGCATCTTAGATACGGTATGATTATGTTTATCGCCTCCGAAGTAATGTTTTTTGTTGCTTGGTTTTGGGCATATTTTGATGCATCCTTTTATGCTGGTGAAGCACATCAATACTTAAGAACCGAATTAACAGGGGGACATTGGCCTCCTAACGATATTGCTACTTTTGACCCATGGCATCTTCCGTTATTAAATACATTAATACTTTTGACTTCAGGAACTGCTATAACCTGGGCACATCACGCTCTTTTACATAATGATAGAAGAGGATTAAAGCTAGGTTTATTGCTAACGGTTGCATTAGGTGCTTTATTTACTTGTGTGCAGGCATTTGAGTATGCTCACGCTGCTTTTAATTTTTCAGGACATATATATGGAGCTACCTTTTTTATGGCAACTGGGTTCCATGGTTTCCATGTACTAGTTGGCACAATTTTTTTAATTGTATGTTTGCTCCGAACTAATGCTGGTCATTTTAAGCAAGATCAACATTTTGGCTTTGAAGCCGCAGCTTGGTATTGGCATTTTGTAGATGTTGTCTGGTTATTTTTATTTGTTTCTATATATGTATGGGGTGCGGGTGATAATATTCCGCATTAATTTGATAAATAAGGTTTTTATAACTTTTTATGAATAATAAGTACAAATATCCAAATGTTTCGATAAGAAAGTCCGTCCTTAGAGGTAAATGTCCGAGATGTGGAATTGGAGCTTTGTATAGAAATTTTATTATTTTAAAAGATTATTGTGATGGCTGCAAACTGTCAAATAGATCTATTGACCCTGGTGATGGAGCTTCTTTTTTTGTCATACTAATTGTAGGTATTTTTATAGTTGGAGGGGCTCTGTTGTTAGAGGTTTTTATTAGACCAAGTTATTATATCCATGCGATAATATGGACTCCAATGTGTTTTTTGCTCCCACTCCTAATATTAAGACAACTAAAAAGTGCCTTAATATATAGAGAGTATTCAATAAAAAAAGATTTCATTAATTCAAATGAAGATTGAGTAAAAAGTGAAATCAAAAAAAAATCTATCGATGTTTTCTTTTTTTACTTTATTAACATTAATAGTATTGTTTTTATTGGGCACCTGGCAGATTGAAAGAAGAAGTCAGAAGCATCAGTTAATTGATCAAGTAGAATATATGACAAATCTTCCGGCAATAGATTTTTTGTTAGATTCTAGTTTAAATAATTTTAATTTATCTGATTGGAAATATAGGATTGTTAAAGTAAATGGTGTATTTGATTTTACAAAAGAATTATACGTCTTTTCAAACTTAAGTGACCCTAAAGGTAAATTTCGAGGTGCTGGATATTGGATATTTAATCCTTTTTTAATTGAAAACGGTGACTATATTTTTATTAATAGAGGCTTTGTTCCCCAGTCTCTAATTAACTCTTATAAAGAAAGGGATAGGGATAAGCAAATAATCATTGGTATTGAAGGTTATATAAAGGGATTTGAAAAACAAAATTTATTTACTCCGGATAGTGACTTTGATGAGAATATTCTTTATTCAGTTAATGCTAGTGACATGAAAAATATTTTTAATATTGAGAATGCTCTTCCTTTTGTAATTGATATTTATTCAAGTGAATATGGAGATTTACCGCAAGCTGGGGAGACTAGGTTAAAATTTAATGACAACCACCTATCTTATATAATTACTTGGTATGGGCTAGCAATAGTTTTGATTGTTGTGTATTTTGTTTATAGAAAAAGAAATAATATTTTATAATTATAATAATAAAATTAGAAGAAGTGCTTGTAGATGAATTATATTAGTACACGCGGTAATGCCAAAAAATTAAATTTTGAAGGGGTTTTACTAAAAGGCTTGGCAGATGACGGAGGTCTATATATTCCAGAAAGTACGCCAGTAATGTCAGCAGATGAGATAAACTCTTTATCCAAAAAAACATATCAAGAAATAGCATTCCATATAATAAAAAAATTTACAGGTGAAACTTTCCCCGATTCAGTTCTTAATGAAATGATCTTTGAATCGTATAAAAATTTTACAAGTAAATCAATTGCTCCATTGGTCGAGTATGAAAAAGATAAATATATAATGGAGTTATTTCATGGTCCAACTTTAGCTTTTAAAGATATTGCAATGCAATTAATATCAAGAATGCTTAATTTCATTTTAACAAAGAGAAATATTGATTCAACCATAATATGTGCAACATCAGGTGATACGGGAGGGGCTGCAGTTGATGCATTCTCGTCAAATAATAGAGTAAAATTATTTGTTCTGTTACCTGACGGAAGAGTTTCTGATGTCCAAAGAAGAATGATGACTACGGTAAAATCTAAAAATATTAAGATACTATCAATAGATGGAAATTTTGATGACTGTCAAAATATTGTAAAAAATCTTTTTAATGACCATGATTTTTCAAAAAACGTTAATTTATCTGGAGTAAATTCAATTAATTGGGCCAGGATAATGGTTCAGTGTGTATATTACTTTACAGCTTTCTCTTTTATAGAAGATAAAGACATACCAATTAATTTTATCGTACCTACAGGAAATTTTGGTGATATATATGCTGGTTATCTAGCCAAATCAATGGGTCTTCCGATATCTAAACTTATTATAGCCACTAATATAAATGATATTTTAAAAAGGTGTATTGATACTGGTATCTATGAAATATCAGATGTGATCCCAAGTAATAGTCCTTCTATGGACATTCAAATTTCTAGTAATTTTGAGAGACTATTATTTGATTTAGAGGGTAAAGATCCATTGAAAGTAAGGAAGTGTATGACATTACTTTCAGATAATGGAAAATTTAAATTATCTAAAAATGCTCATTCACAGTTGAAAGAAATGTTTGACGCTGATGCATTAGATATAGCTGAGACACTAAAAACAATTAAACATGTTTATCTTAAATATAATATTATCATAGACCCTCATACAGCAGTGGGATTTGGTGTCTCATTAAAGAAGCCAAATTTACCTGTTGTAACATTATCAACCGCACACCCAGCAAAATTTCCTGAAACTGTGTTTGAAGCAATTGGAAAGTATCCCGCTCTTCCTACAAAGCATAAAAATTTACATTCTTTAAGCGAAAATATTCAGTGTATGCCGAATAATGCTCAGAAAATTAAAGACTATATAGTCTCACAATAAAATATAAATCGAGGTAAAATGGATATAAATATTACGAAACTTAAAAATAATATTAGAGTTGTTTCTCATGAAATGTCACACTTAGAAACACTATCACTTGGTGTCTGGATTGAGGTCGGCGCAAGAAATGAGAAGGAAAATGAGCAGGGCATTTCGCATTTATTGGAACATATGGCTTTTAAGGGAACTAAAACAAGATCTGCAAAAGATATTGCTATGGCAATTGAAAATGTAGGGGGGGATATAAACGCATCAACTAGTCTAGAAAGAACTTCATATTATGTAAGGGTTATGAAGAGTGATGCAAAGGTAGCATTAGAGATACTGTCAGATATAATAAAGAATTCTGTCTTTGACCAATCAGAATTAGATAAAGAAAAGAACGTTATATACCAAGAAATAGCATCAAATAATGATTCTCCCGATGACGTAGTGTTTGAGAACTTACAAAAAACTGCTTATTCCAATCAATCAATAGGGCGTTCAATATTGGGAACTAATGATACGCTATCTAGGATTGATTCAAAAGAATTGATATCTTATCTAGATCGATATTACCATTCAAATAATATTGTTATAGCAGCAACTGGGTCTATCAAGCATTCTGATTTTGTTAAGTTAGTAGAAGATTATTTCTCTGACATAAAAAAACAAAATTTAATAAATACTATTCCTGCTTTATATAATGGTGGAGACATTAGGGAGGAAAGAAAAATAGAACAGGCGCACTTACTGTTTGCTTTTGAAGGAAATTCATATAACGATGAAAACTTATATGCATCTCATCTCTTTTCAAATGCCTTAGGCGGCGGCATGTCATCTAGATTATTTCAGAATATTCGTGAAGAATTAGGTTTGTCGTACTCAGTATTTTCCTTTGCATCTAACTATAAAGATACGGGAATATTTGGCATATACGCTGCCACATCTCCAGAAAAAGTAAACGAATGTTCAAGAGTTATAGCTGAAGAATTGTTCAATATTACAAACACATTGACAGAGGAAGAGCTTGAGAGGGCAAAAAAACAGTTAAAAGCAGGTTTGATGATGGCTCTCGAGAGTCCGATTTCAAGACTTAATCAGATTGCTAGACAGGTAAGTGTATATGGTCGTGTTTTTCCAACAAATGAAATTATTGAAAAGATCGATCAACAAAGCATTGAATCTATTCAGGCTTATGCTCATAATATGATTGGTAGTTCAGTATTAACAGTTAGCGCTCTGGGCCCAATTTCAAAATTACCTAACTATGATAAGTTAAATCAATATTTTTCTCAGGGATAATTTATTTAAAAATTATATATTATTATGGATTTTTTTAGAAGTTTAACCAGTGTGTATTTAAAGTCTATAATTAGAAATAATGATTTATATATTAGAGCACCTAGGCTTTCTGATTATAATAAATGGTATCTAATAAGAAGTGAGAGCAAGGACTTTCTTCAACCCTGGGAACCTTTATGGAGTGCAAATCATCTATCAAAGTCTTATTATAAAAGACTATTAAAGTCTTACCATGCCGGTATAAGAGATGAGGTGACTTATCCTTTCTTTATCTTTAATGTAAATAATGAATTAATTGGAGCAATTATATTAACCAATGTTAAGAGGGGGGTTTCACAATCAGGATCTGTTGGTTATTGGATTGGTAAAAAATATTCAAATAGAGGTTATATGACTGCGGCAATGGATTTGTTTTTATCTTTTGTTTGTAATACATTAAAGCTACATAGAATTGAAGCATCTTGTATTCCTAATAATATTGCATCTATTGCATTATTGGAGAAAGTTGGGTTCATTGGGGAAGGTATGGCTTTCAAATATTTAAAGATTAATGGAATTTGGCAGGACCATTTACTATATGGTATGTTGTGTTCAAATTATAAGACGATGATTAAAGATGATCATTAAAAATATAATTTTTTTAAGATCGCTTCTAGTTTCTTTCTTAATATTACTAGGGTTTAGTGATACCTCACAAGGTAATGAAATTACAACTGCTTGGAAAGATAATTATAATTCCAGTACTCGTCTAATAATAGGTAATTATAATTTAGATAAAAAATTGATTGTAGGGTTAGAATTATCTATTGAAAAAGGTAGTTATTCATATTGGAGAAATCCAGGGGATTCAGGTATATCTCCTATTATAGATTTTCAAAATTCAACGAACATAGAAGCATACAATATTAAATATCCCATCCCAGAACTTATTTTACAGCCATTTGGATCGTCTAATGGATACAGAGACAGTGTAATATTTCCAATTATTTTAAAACCTAAATCTATAAAGAAACCATTACATATTAATATAATATTTGATTATGGTATTTGTGACACTGTTTGCGTACCAGTTAGTAATAAGTTGTCCTATAAAATTGATAATCTGATGTCTTTATCAGAACAAAAATCATTATTAATTGATCAAGCGTTAGAACAGGTTCCAAAATATAATTACATAAGTGAGAATAAGGTATTAAACGCTCGGCTTACGACAGGCACCGAAGGGAATTTATATTTAAAAATAGAGTTAAATGCATCAAAAAATGCTTCATTATTTATTGAAGAGAATGAGAAGTTGTATTTATCAAGCATAAATCCTCCAGAAAAATTGGTTAATGGGAATCTAGGTTTTTATTACGAAGTGCATTCAGATCAACTGATTGAGGACATCATTGGTCAGGTTTTATCATTAGTTATAGTCACAGAAAATAGCTTAATAAAAGAAGATATTATTATTGAACAATAGCTATAAATTAGCGCATTATTCGATCTGTTCAGAAGCTCCTTTTCTTGCCAATTCATCGGCTCGTTCATTTCCAATATTACCAGCGTGACCCTTTACCCATTTCCACTCTATTTCATGATCTTTAATTAGGTTATCAAGTTCTTCCCATAAATCTTTATTTTTAACATCTTTTTTTTGAGAGTTTTTCCAGTTATTCTTTTTCCAATTCGCGATCCATTTAGTAATTCCATCTTTTACGTAAACAGAATCCGTATTGATTATAATATTACTAGGGTTTTTGATAATTCTAATAGACTCTATGGCTGCAGTTAATTCCATTCTATTATTAGTCGTTTCTTTAGAGCCTCCATAAATTTCTTTTGAATATTTTCCATCCGACAGGAATGCTCCCCAGCCTCCGTTTCCCGGATTCCCAGAACAAGCACCATCCGTATATATATTAATCACTTTACTTACTTTATTCATATAAGCCATAATAATTTGCTGAGATAATAGATTGATGAAACTTTAACTTATTATAATATTCCATTGGATCCTTTGGAATCACTAATACATTTTCTGTTTTATTAAGCCAATCAATAGATCTCGTTAAGAGAAATCTTAATGCAGCGCCTCTGCAAAGTATTGGTAATGATTTGATCTCTTCTTTCGTTAAAATACGTGTTTTTTGATAATTGCTTAATAGTCTTTTGGCCTTTGTAATATTGAATGAATAATCATTTTCAAAACACCAAGCATTTATACAAATAGCAATATCGAAGGCATAGAATTCTTCGCATGCGAAGTAAAAATCTATTAAGCCAGAAAGATTCTTATTAATGAAAAAAATATTATCTGGAAATAAGTCTCCGTGAATTATACCCTTTGGTAAATTTACTGGCCAATTTCTTCTTAAATTTTCTAGCTCAGTTGATATCTCTTGAGACAGTCCTAATTTTATACTATCGAGTTTATCTTCTATCGTAACATATAGATTTTTCCAGCTATTAAAAGATAGTGTATTTTCACGAATTAGATTACTATCGTTACTGGCAATATGCAAATTTGCTAATGCTTTTCCAACCTCACTACAATGATTTTCTGTTATTTTTTTTATCGAAAATCCTTCTACAAAACTAAATAGAGCAGCTGATTTTCCATTGATTTTTCCAATATATTGGTTATTACTCATTTTTATAGGAATAGGAGACCCTATTTTTTTTTCTTTCAAGTGATTAAGAAGGTTTATAAAAAATGGTAAATCTTTCTCTGATACTCTTTTTTCATACAATGTAAGGATGTATTTAGTTTGCCCACATAATATTAAATAATTTGTATTTTCAACACCCTCTGCAATACCTGTGTAGGAGGTGAAGTCATCTATATGATAATTGCTTAAAAATTTCTTTAATTCAATCTCGTTTACTTTTGTATATACGGCCATATTATAAAACCATCTTATTCATTGAATTCAACTGGTAATTTGAAGAAAACATCCTCATTAATGTGGTTATAAAATTCTAGGTTAACATTAAATTCATTCGATAACGTTTCTATTATTTTTTGTACTATCTTCTCTGGAGCAGATGCACCAGCAGTTATTGCTAAATTTTCAATATTTTTTATTACACTCCATTTTATTTCGTTCTCATCTTCAATTAAATAAGATTTTTTGCAGCCTGATTTTATGCCAACTTCTACAAGTCTTTGGGAGTTTGAACTATTTTTTGACCCAACAACAAATAATGCATCAACATGGGAAGATAGTTTCTTTACTACATTTTGTCGATTAGTAGTTGCGTAACATATATCTTCTTTATGAGGAGCTGTGATGCTGGGGTATCTTTTTTTTAAACACCTAACAATTTCTTCTGTGTCATCTACTGAGAGAGTTGTTTGGGTAATGTAAGCTAATTTGTTAGGGTTTTTTGCTTTATATAATTCAGCATCTTTTATTGTCTCTATTAGATTAATTTTTCCATGTGGTAATTGGCCTGTTGTTCCGATTACCTCGGGGTGCCCGTGGTGACCAATTAGTATTATTTCAAAACCATTTTTATATAATTTTTCAGCCTCAATATGTACTTTTGATACAAGAGGGCATGTAGCATCTATTTGAAAAAGATTCCTACTCTTAGCATTCTCAGGAACTGATTTTGGAACCCCATGAGCAGAAAAAATTATTGGCTGGTTTGTTTTAGGAATTTCATCTAATTCTTCAACAAACACTGCCCCTTTGATTTTAAGATCATTAACAACGTTAGTATTGTGAACAATTTCATGTCTTACGTATACAGGTGCTCCATATTTTTCTAATGATTTTTCAACTATCTGTATTGCTCTTTCTACGCCTGCACAAAATCCTCTTGGTTGGGCGAGAAATACATTAAGATTTTTTTTGTTATTATTTTCATACATAAGTTAATTATTATCCACATAGTAAAAAATAGTCTATAGATTTGTATAGCTTTAAATAAATAATATGAATAATATATAAAAATAATATTTAGATATGGATATTAGATAGTTAATAATATATTTAAAAGCGATCTTCTGGGGGATAAGAATATTGTCAAATATAATGAAAAATAAGTTTAATAGATTAATAATTTTATTGTTACCAGTATTTTTAACAGGGTGCGAGACCGTATCTGATTTATCAATGCCGAATCTAGGTATGCCAGATTTAACCAAATATTCGTTAAACCCATTTTCAAAAGATGAAGTTATTCCTTGTCCGAATGCAATGATTCTTGCTGATGCAGTATCTTTGAATGAATTTAGTTCTTACGCATCACCAGATGAAAGTGACTTAATCCATAAGGCGAGAATAGAAACAATCACATATGAATGTTCTTATGAGGATTTACAAGTTAAAGGGAATTTATATATATCCGGTTCTGTTGCGTTAGGGCAAAAAGGTGCTTCAGGTAGCAAGAATCTGCCTATATTTGTAGCTTTGGTTAAGAATAATACGGACGTAACAAATAGAAAGTTTATTAATATTAAAGCGGATATGCCTGAAGGTGGAACTCTTCTAAGATTTGATCATGTTGTAAAGGATTTTGAATTTTATGTTGATTCCGTTGAAGACATAAGTTTATACGAGATTTTAACTGGATTTAATCTTAATTCTGAACAATTAGGTTATAACAGAGATCAGTAGTATAAGATTTTGCGAAATATGCATAATACCCATAACGTTGAAGGAATGGAACGGGCATGAAATCTTTAAAACTTTGAAGATTATTAGTGTGCTAAGATTTCTTTTAACTACAAGTATAATAGAAAAATTTATATATCCTGGGTGTTGGTAATTTTTTAAATGTTTTTCTAGTTCTACGAATTATCAATCTCCAATTACGCCATTCAGCTAAGTTCTAATGCAGAGTAAGAGCAGAAACAATTATAAGATTGTGGTAGTTCGGCTTAACATGGAAAATTATAGAATTATCTAATAGAAACGTTATAAATCTTAGCTAATTTTATTTAAATTATTTATAGCATTTTCTACTAGCTTGCTGTTTGTTTCATTATTTATATTATTGGATAATGATTTGCTTGTTGCATTAACCGCAATGTCTATCGCCATATTTTGAATTTCTTTGATAGCATCCGCTTCAGCTCTTTTAATTTTTTCTTCTGCTAATTTTTTTCTTCTATCTAAAGTTTCATTTAATTTTTCTTTTGATTCTTTAATGTAATCTTTAGCAATTTTTTCAGCATTAGCTATTAAATTTTCTGAGACTTTTTCTGCTTCTTTCTGTTTTTTCTGGAAATCGTTAAGCAATGTATGAGCCTCTTCTCTAAGAAGCTTCGCTTCCTTTAATTCATTACTTATTTTTTCTGCTCGATCGTCTAAAGCACTAGTTATAAGCTTTGGAACCTTTAAATAAAGAACCAAACAGATAAATAGTAAAAATCCAACTGCAACCCACGTTTCTGGTTTATCTAACATTAATTAATCCTAGTTATTTATTGTAAGTTTAATATTGTCTTCAATATTATTTACTTTTAACCCTTTGCTTCCAACAAGTTTCTCAACAATTGTCTTTGATATATCGGTGGCAATTGAATCAATCTGACTTAAAGCGTTATTTTTAGCATTTAAAATCTTACTTTCAGCTTCAATTATTTTTTTTGAATTATCTTCTTCAACTTTCTTTTTTTCTTTCTCAAATTGTAGAGAAAGCTTTTCTTTTGTTTCTTTTATTATTACATTTGATTTGCTGTGGGCTTCTTTGATTAAACTTTCGTATTCAATTTCTGCTTTTTCTGATTCATCTTTGAAATGTTCAGCTTCTTCAAGATCTCTCGCTATAATATCGCGACGTAATTCTATTGCATTTGCCAGCTTAGGTAATGCAATCTTAGCCATGATAATATATAAGGCAGTAAATGTAATAAAAAGCCATATAATTTGCGATGGAAACGTTAGGAAATCTAGTTGTGGCATATTTTGATATCTCTAAATTTATTTTAGTTGCGGCTTTACGCCGCAACTAATAATTTTTTATAGGGGAACGAATAACATAATGAGTGCAATAACAAGTCCAAATAAACCTGTTGCTTCAGCCAACGCAAATCCAAGTAATAAATTTGGAAATTGACCTGGCGCTGCTGAAGGGTTACGTAACGCTCCTGCAAGATAATTGCCAAATATTGTACCAATACCGACACCCGCACCTGCTAGTGCTATTGATGCTAATCCTGCGCCTATTAATTTAGCTGCTTCTGGTTCCATTTTTTTTCTCCTGTTTGTAATTAAATTAAAATATAAATTAATGCATATGAATTGCGTCATTCAGATATATACATGTTAATATCGCAAAAACATAGGCTTGTAAAAAGGCAATTAATATCTCTAGTCCTGTAAAAGCTACAATAAGAGCTAAAGGTGCTATTCCAGCAAATCCCATCATAACAACAAAACCAGCAAATACTTTTATCATAGTATGACCTGCCATCATATTTGCAAACAACCTAACGGATAGACTTATTGGTCTTGTAAAATATGAAATTACTTCGACTATAACTAATAGTGGCATAAGCGCAATTGGAATTCCAGAGGGAACAAAAAACTTGAGAAAATGAATCCCGTGTTTTATGAATCCGAGGACAGTTACGCCAATAAATATTACAGCTGATAATGCAAAAGTTACAGCTATATGACTCGTTACGGTGAATGTATAAGGAATCATACCTATTAGATTACACGCTAAAACGAACATAAATAAGCTAAAGACAAATGGGAAATATTTCTGGCCTGAATCGCCAACATTATCTCGCACCATTTTGGCAACAAATTCATAAGATAATTCAGCGATTGATTGTAATCTTCCTGGTACTGTTGCGCGACCATCAACAGTTAGTAATGTTAATCCAATAATTGCTAGAACAGCAACCACCATAAAAAGAGAGGAATTTGTAAAAGATATATTAACCCCAAATAGTTCAAGTGGAATTAAATCTACAATTTCGAATTGGTGCATCGGCTGTATAGGGCTAGCCCCATGTGCAGCATCTCCTGCATTCTCCATAACATGATTATTCGTTGCCATTAAATTATTCCATTAAAAAAACTAATTTACATCAAACTTATATATAATTTTTAATCATATTAATAGCAATTTTATGTGTTTATAGACATATTTAATAAAGATAGTTGTGAATTCAGCATATTTTACTATTCTTGGTCATTATTATTGAGTTTTTTAGCTGTTTTAATAATGTTTGATACACCAGCAGCTGCGCCAAGGGCAAAAAATAAAAAGAGGAAAATTGGAAGCGTCCCAAGCCATTTATCTAGATACCATCCTATTATTCCCCCAACTACAAAGCCGGCAACAAGCTCCGTTGCAAGTCTAAATGCAAAGCCTATTTGATTGCCTCTTTTTGTAGATTCCTGATTATCAAGGTTTTTCTGGTAGCTTTTTTTTATAGTTGCCAGCTTTTCATCAATTTTCTTTAATTTAGTCTTATAAATATTTTTGTCATATTTTGTCATATTTTATCATATTCTGTCATATTTATATTAGGTATTGATTATTTGTCTATTAAATTTTCAGCAGTTCTAAGGTCTACAGATACTAATTTACTAACACCTTGATCAATCATTGTAACGCCAAATAGTCTATGCATACTAGACATTGTATAAGGGTGGTGAGTAATTATAAGAAATCTTGTTTTTGTTTCCTCGGTTAGACTTTTTATTAGATCGCTGAATCGCTGAATATTTGAATCGTCTAACGGGGCATCGACTTCATCTAGAACGCAAATTGGTGCAGGATTGGTTTGAAATACTCCTAATATTAATGCAAAAGCAGTTAGAGCTTGCTCTCCTCCAGATAAAAGTGAAATGGTCTGTGGTTTTTTCCCTGGAGGCCATGCTATAATATCTAGGCCTGCTTCTAAAGGATCATCCGAACCAATTAACTTAAGTTCAGCTTCTCCTCCACTGAAAAGTTTTTTGAATAGTGTTTGAAAATTATTATTAACCTGTTTAAATGCAATCAGCAGTCTTTGTCTGGCTTCTGTATTGATTTCTTTAACCCCATTTTTAAGGGTTTCAATCGCTTTTAAGAGATCTTCTTTCTCAGTGACTAATTTTCCAGCTCTACTGAATAAATGATCATATTCTTCTTGAGCCATTAAATTAACCGAACCAATCGCCTCTCTTTGATTCTTTGATGATATTATCTTGTTTTCAATATCTTCAATGTTTAATCTATTTTTTTCATATATTTCTAATAAATTATATTTATTTAATATTTCTTCTGGACTGCATGATAATGATGTGTTGATTTTTTTATTTAAATCCTCTTTTCTTTCCAACATTGCATCATATTGAGCTTTAGTATGCGCTAGCAACTCTCTTTTCTCACTTAAAATACTTCCTTCTGATCTTGAAAGCTTCTGATATTTATGTAAATTTAATTCAGCTTCCTGAATGTCTTCAAGTAATTTATTTCTATCTTTCTTTGTTAATTCTATTTCTAAGGAAAGTTCAATTCTTTTCTGTTCTATTTTATCTGGCAATATCGATAATTCATTTTCTGCGTTCATTGAATCAAGTAATCTCTTTCTTAATCCTTCTATATAATCAATTGTTTGGACGTTTCTTTTCTCCCACAGAATATGGTCAGTAAATATTCTGGATAAATCATCTTCAAATGATTTTTTTTCGTTTGTAAGGTTTTTGGAAATAAAATCTTTACTATCTGCATTACTTTTAGCCATAAAAAAATTTCTTTTTAGAGGTTCCATCTCGATCTCAAGAATATTTTCATCTATTGCTTTGCTAAGCTGGATTTTACATGAATTAATATTATGATTAATTTGTACAATAGATTCCTCAAGAAATTTCTTTCTTTGGCTTTGGCTAATTAAAGTTTCTTTTTTATCCCATAATTTTTGTTCTATGCTTGCTATTTTATTTTGCAATTCATCTTGATTTTCTAATAGAATTCTTCTTTCATCCCTTAATGATATTTCTGCTTGTTTGTGTTCTAATATTTGGGTTGTTATATTTTTATGTTCTTTGGATGCGGCATTAAATAATTTATTTTTATCCGTAAGTTCGATGCCGATGATTTCAAGACGGTTTTTTGCGTATATTTTATTACCTACTTCATCTTCTTTAGCTCTCGAAGTATATCCGTCCCAACGCCAAAGATCACCTTCAATAGAAACTAATATTTGTCCAGGATAGAGTTGTTTCTGAAGATTTGCTCCATTTTCTCTCTCTACTAATCCAACGTGATTAATTAGTAGATCTATTTCTTTGGGGCCTGTAATATATTTTTTAATTGGAATTGTATTGCTTGGTAATTTGTTATATTTAATTTCATTTTCCATGTGCCTCCAATAGGTATGATCGTTTTTGTCTAATGTTACTTCTAAATTATCTTCAAACATAGTGATGATAGCCTTTTCGTAGCCGTTAGTAACAGAAATTCTTTCTTCTAGAGTAGGTGTACCACCATTCTTTTCTTCTAAAATTTTGTTATAAATATTTTTTTCAGTCTCTAGTCTGTCTATAGATATTCTAACCTCCGTTAGGTTTTCTTGAATATTTTTTTCATTAGCTATTAAGAAAAGATTATTTTCTTCATACTCTAATATTTTTTTTTCAATTTTTTTGGATTTTTCTTTTGATGTATATAATACTATTTTTGTCTTTTGTAATAAATCAATACTATCTTTATTAGCATCTTCTGATGTTGTTACTAATTGGTCTTTTTCTAGTTTTAACTTATGAAGTTCTGTTTTATATTCTATTATTCTATTTTTATCTGCCGTTCTTATTGCTTTAGTATTAATTAATTCTGATGTTTTTTTATTATATTTTTCTTCAAGGTTAATAAGATTTTCTTTTGCATACAGAGCCTCTTTTGAGGCTTTTTGTTCTATTTCTGTTATATTAGATATTCTAGTTTTATATAGTTTTTCCTTATCTTTAAGTAATTTCATTTGTTCATTTTGGTCTTTTAAATTACTTTCTTCTCTTATTATATCACTTTTAATCTGGCTAATGGTAGCTGCAGAATTTAATTTCTTTTCCCTTATATAATGCAATTCATTTTTAAGATTGGAATCTTGGTTTAATAGGTCTTGCAACTGATTATTTAATTGCCTTTCCTGCTCCCGAATTGGCTTTGACATTTCAAAATATTTATTTTCTTTACCACTCAACTCACTTACTTTTATGGTATAATCTTGGACCTCAGTTTGAAGGGTAGTTTTTTTTTGCTTAATTTCATCGTTACTATTTGTTATTTCATTCCATTTTAAGAATAACATTAATGATTCTAGGTTTCTCACTTCTTCTGCTATTTTTTTGAATCGAACGGCTTGATTAGATTGACGTTTTAGAGAACTTAACTGTAGATTTATTTCTCCAGTTACGTCGTCAATTCTTTCTAGATTTAGTAATGTGGCATCGAGTCTTAGTTCCGCTTCATGTCTCCTGTGATGAAGACCACTTATCCCGGCTGCTTCTTCTAATATTTTTCTTCTGTCAATTGGCTTGGCCGCAACAATCTGACTAATTTGCCCTTGTCTTACCAATGATACTGAATGTGCTCCTGAAGATAGATCGGCGAAGAAAAGCTGTACATCTTTTGCTCTCTTTTCCTTTGAATTTATGTAATACGTAGAGCCTTCATTTCTATCAATTCTTCTTGTTATCTCAATCACTTCGTCGTTTGCGTATTCTGGAGGGCAATCCTTTTTTTTATTATCTATAGTAAGCGTTACCTCAGCCATATTCCTTGCTGTTATATTTTGAGTTCCTGCAAATATAACATCATCCATCTCTGAACCGCGTAGATTTTTGTAGGAGGTTTCTCCCATCACCCATTGTAACGCCTCAAGAAGGTTTGATTTTCCGCAACCATTTGGCCCAACAATTCCTGTTAAACCAGATTTGATATCAAGTTCTACAGGGTCAACAAATGATTTAAAGCCTAGAAGTTTTAATTTAGTAAATTCCATAATTAAAAATATACCATCATGCTAATAAATAATATTCTGAATTTCATTATCAAAAGTTTCAAATGACTTACTTCCAGTGATCATTTTATTGTTTATAAAAAATGTTGGAGTTGATGTAACACCCAACTTTTCGCTTGCATAGTTTTTTGTTGCTTGTAATGCGTCTAATAATTCTTGATCATTTAAACATTGATCAAACAATTTATTTGATAGACCTGCTTGCATGGATAAGTTTTTTAATGGTTCAATAGGATTTTCTGTTATCCATTGATTTCTTTGTTGGAACAAGATGTTAATGAATGGGAAATATTTATCATCTTCAACACATCTACCAAGCATTGATACTGCCATAGCTAACGAGTCTATGGGATATTCTCTAAATATAAATTTTACAATTCCTGTATCTATATATTTTTCTTTAAGTTCTTGAAGAACACTATTATGAAAATCAGCGCAATACGAACACGTCATCGAAGCATATTCTATTATAATTATAGGAGCAATTTCATTGCCTATGAATTTATCTTCAAGTGTCCCGGTTAGAAGAAGATCACTAGAAATATCCGAAGAAAAATCTTTAAGGTCACTTATATCATTAGAGCTATTTTGATTGCTATTGGTATTATTGTCATTAAAAAAAACAAACCATAAAATGGTTGCAATTAATAAACTAAGAAAAATTTTTATTTTGTATTTTGCAATTGTTTTTATCATATTATCTGCTTTCCTATATTTATTTAGTTAATGCCTTGATTCTTGAAAGGGCTTTTTTTAGATTGATGTCTTTTATTAAATCAAACTCAGTTAAATCATCTGCAACTAAGGGAATTTTTTCATTTGGTTCTTTTTGTATTTTTAAATCATTGACTTGAATTACTTGTATTTTTTTTATAATTTCATAACCATATATATTATTTACTTTGTTGATAATTATATCGTTTAAATATTGGACTTCCAATGATATTGGACCGTAAGCTAGTATTATTAAAATTCCTACCTTCTTATCCTCGTTAGAGTTATATGGATTAACCCATTTAATTTGCTTTGGCTTTGTAGATTTATAATATTTATCTCCAATGATATATTTCCACGATTCTTCAATTTCTGGAAGACCTGTTCCATATTCTTTATATATTGGTTTGACAATCGGGTTAATTATTCGCCCTATTACAATAGGATAATTTTCCCTGCTTTTATATTTTTTGTTAGCATTAATCATTTTTAAATTTTTTATCATTTATTTGTAATACTATGATTCATCATTATACATTAACTGAACATCAAATGAATAAATTAAATAGTATTAAATACCCACTACTTTTTTGGTATGATTTAAACAAAAGAGATTTGCCATGGCGTTCACATATTGATGAACAATATTTAGATCCATATAAAGTATTAGTAAGTGAGGTTATGTTACAGCAAACAACAGTTTCTGTGGCAACAAAGTATTTCAAAAATTTTATAGAGAGGTGGCCTAATATAGAATTACTAGCCACTGCTAGTGAAGATGAAATTATTACTGCTTGGGCTGGTTTAGGATACTATGCTAGAGCAAGAAATTTATTAAAATGTGCAAAGATAATAGTAAGCGATTTCCAAGGTATATTTCCTCAAGATATCAATCTATTGAAAAAACTCCCAGGTATTGGTGATTACACATCCGCTGCAATAATGTCTATAGCATTTAATCAACAGTCTAATGCTGTGGATGTTAATATTGAAAGAGTAATTAGTAGGTTATTCGCATTGAAATCTAATAATTTATTGCATAATAAAAAAAAAATTAGAGATATAGTTTCTCAATTAACATTAGGAAATAGACCTGGAGATGTTCTGCAAGGGTTAATGGATATAGGTTCACTAATTTGTTCTGCAAAGCAATATAAATGCGATATTTGCCCTTTAAAAACTGAATGCATTGCATTGGGGGAGGATATAGTTTCTCAAATACCACGGAAAGGAAGAAAGATTACTAGGGGTAAAAAAATAGGGACTTTATATTTAATTACAAGAGAAGACGGCGCGTACCTCCTTAGAAAAAGACCTTCAAAGGGTTTGTTGGGTGGAACAATTGAATTCCCTGGAACTGATTGGGATGATGATGAGGTAATTAAAAATAGCTATGTACAGTTAGATAATATTCATTGCAAAGAACTTGGTATTATAAAGCATGCTTTTTCTCATTTTAATTTAACGGTATCTGTTGTTGGTAAAATAAAATTTGAGAATAAAAAAGATTTTATGGTCCCTTTGAATTTAGATAATTGTTTTTGGGCTTTACCTGAAGAATTTTGTAAATATGGATTTTCAAGCTTAATGAAAAAAGTGATACAATTTACTTGATATTAATCAAGCTGCATTTGATAATTCACAACGGATTTTCTCTCTAAGTGTATCGATTGGATATAATTTTCTTCCATCAGAAAAATGCCAGAAAGTCCATCCATTACAAGATTCAAGCCCCTGAACATAAGCGCCTAGTTTATGTATAGAACCATTTATATTATTTGTTTCAATACTTCCGTCAACTTTAACTATGGCAAAGTATTTCTTCTTCAGGCTATAGAGTTTTGTTCCTGGCTCAATCAGCCCTCTTTCAACTAAATTACCAAAAGGTATTCTTGGTTGATCCCTTTTTGTTTGCTTGATCTCAATAGATTCTTTGCTAGCCTCATTTATATTTAATATGCGTTCATTAGCTATTTTTGCATATTCCTTATTACTTTCAATGCCTATCCATTTTCTTCCTAATCTTTTTGCAACCACACCAGTTGTTCCTGTTCCGAAAAAGGGGTCAAGAACGATAGATCCTGGTTCAGATGCAGAAAGAATAATTCGATGAAGCAGCGCCTCCGGTTTTTGAGTTGGATGAGATTTTTCTCCATTTTGTTTTTTAATTCTCTCACCCCCGGTGCAAATTGGAATATTCCAATCGGAACGCATCTGGATATCACCATTTAAGGATTTAGTTGCATCGTAGTTATATTTATATTTTGAATCTTTGTCTTTTGCCGCCCATATGATTGTTTCATGGGCGTTAGTGAATCTTCTTCCTCTAAAATTTGGCATAGGATTTGTTTTGTTCCAGATAATGTCGTTTAGTATCCAAAATCCAATGTCTTGAATAACTTTTCCTACTCTGAATATATTATGATAACTACCTATTACCCAAATTGACCCTGTTGGTTTTAATATCCTCTGGCATTCTTTTAACCAACAATTTAAAAAGTTATCATAAGATTCGAAATTTGAGAATTTATCCCAATTTTCATTAACACCTAATACTTCAGAGTTATCTGGGCGGAGTAGTTTATCGTTAAGTTGAAGATTATATGGCGGATCAGCAAAAATTAAATCAACACTATTATCAGGATAGTTTCTTAGAACCTTAATACAATCTCCAATTACAACTGAATTTAGGCTATCTATTAGACTATTATTTTTTATGAGTTTTTTCATTTTCAAACCAATACCATTATTTAATAATTCAAAGTTATGATATTAAAGTAAAATAGTTATTAATTTTTTAGATTTGCTTTAGATATTATTACCGGTTTGAATGTTAATCTGTGTATTGAAGAAGGTCCTATTTTTTTTAGTATTAATAAATGTTTTGGTGTTGGATAACCTTTGTTAACTTCAAACATATATTCTTTAAATATATATGAGAATTTTACCATCAGTTCATCGCGTATAACTTTTGCAATTATTGATGAGGCTGCAATTGATAAAGATACCCCATCACCTTTAATTATCGGGACGCTATTATATTGAGGATTTATATCTTTATTACCATCTACTAATACTAAATCTGGCTTTTCTTTTAAATGCATCACGGCTTGTTTCATTGCCCAGAGTGATGATTGTAGTATATTTATGTTATCAATTTTTTCCACATCCCCAACCCCAACCCCAACATCAGCGTATTTCTTTATTTCATAAAACAATTTTTTCCTATTTTTTTCAGATAATTTTTTTGAATCGTTGATACCATCTGGAATATTTTTTTTATCCAATATAACTGCTGCAGCAACTACCGGTCCTGCAATAGGTCCTCTTCCAGCTTCGTCTGTACCCGCTATGATTTTATAGCCCTTTAACTGGTAATTATTTTCTATCTCATAAGATGGCCCGTTTAACGTTTTTATGTTCATAGGATTTATTGTTATTTTCTTTTTAAATTTTCCTCTAGTCGAGGCATTATTTCAACAAAATTACATGGTAAATGACGATAATCTAGTTGTTTTTCTAATATAGATTCCCATGCATCGATACATGCGCCTGGTGACCCGGGAAGTACAAATATGTATTTACCTCGCGCCACTCCAGCAAGCGCTCTAGATTGTACTGTTGAAGTTTCAATTTTTTTATAACTAATCTGATGGAAAATTATAGAAAATCCAGGTATCTCTTTATCAAATAACGGTTGAATAGCTTCTGGTGTGACATCATTTCCAGTTAATCCTGTTCCTCCTGTAGTAATTATAACATCTATTTTTTTTATGCTTAGCCATTTGTTAACCGCATTTCTTATGGCCTGTATATCATCTTTGATGATTATTTTTTTATATAAATTGTGACCAGATTTTGTTAATCTACTGCATAGAGTGTTGCCGGATTTATCGTTTGATTCGTTTCGTGTGTCAGATACAGTTATAACCGCTATGTTTAGAGGAATAAATTTGCGAATTATTGTCATTTCTATCTTCCCATTATTATAAATTTAGCTCATCTATTTTGTCTTTAATCAATAACAAATCATGCCAAGCAAGTTTTTTTTGAGCAGGTTGCCTTAAAAGGTATGATGGATGTAACATCGGCATCACTGGATATTCTATTTTTCTATTATTAAAACTATGCCAAGTTCCTCTTGATTGCATTATTGTATTATTTTTATTTAATAATACATTAGTTGCAATTTCTCCAAGGGTGATGATAATTTTAGGTTTTAAAATCTCGATTTGCCTCTCAAGAAATGGTTTGCATAAAATTATTTCTTCATCACTTGGATTTCTATCCCCGGGTGTTCTCCAATAGATAATATTTGTCATGTATACGTCATTTATTGAGAGATTAATTGATATAAGCATTTTAACTAATAAATCAGAAACTAAGCCAGAAAAAATTCTACCGCTAAGATCATCATCTGCTTTTGGGTAATCGCTGACTAATATAATCTTTGCAGAGGTGTTACCTTCTTTGAAGCATGTTTTGTTAGATATTGCTTTTAGGTGGCATAAATCATAATCTTTAATAATACTTTCTAGTTCTTCGATATTTGCAACATTTGCAATTAATTTTTCTATATTGGAATTAGAGTTTATTTTTTTTTCATTATATTTAGCTGCGTAATCAATAATCGTGTCATTATTTTTTATTATATCGTTATCATTATTTTGAGTTCTATTAATCGGTTGATTTTTTACTAATTCATAAATTCCTTCTTGCTCATACCACTTTAAGAGATATAATTGTTTTATTAGATCAATTTCCATAATAATTCCAATGTGTTTAATATATATATATTATAATTTTATACTAAATTTAATAAAACTTAGATTTTATTTATTTATTTATTGAGAATACATGTTTATTAATGGGGTAGGAGATATAAATGATAGAAATTGAAAATCGTGAATCAATAGATATAGATGTAGTCGTAGTAGGCGCTGGCCCCGCAGGTCTTGCCACGGCTATTAAATTAAAACAACAAGCGGAAGAAGCTGGTAAAGAAATATCGATTACTATTTTAGAAAAAGGATCTGAGGTAGGTGCGCATATTTTATCTGGAGCAGTTATTGATCCAGTGGGTTTAGATTCTTTGTTACCTAACTGGAGAGACTTAGATCATCCTATAATGGATGAAGTGGTCACTGATAAATTTTATTTTCTTGGTCCGGCAGGTGGTATAAGAATTCCAAATTTACTTATGCCTCCAATAATGTCAAATGACGGGTGTTATGTTACCAGTTTGTCAAATTTAACTAAATGGCTTGGAAATATAGCGGAATCTATGGGTATTGAAATTTACCCTGGTTTCCCAGCAAATGAAATTTTATATAATTCGGAAGGTTCCGTGATTGGGGTTGCAACAGGTGACTTAGGAATTGCCAAAGACCAATCTAAAAAAGAAACTTATATGAGGGGTATGGAAATTTTTGCAAAATATACAGTATTTGCAGAAGGCGTTAGAGGTCAGTTGTCTAAAGAAATAATAGGAAAATACAGTCTCGATAGAGAGAGTGATACGCAAAAATATGGTCTCGGTTTAAAGGAATTATGGGAAATCCCAAAAGAAAATCACACACCTGGTCTCGTACAACATACGATGGGTTGGCCTTTGGATAAGAAAACTGGTGGCGGATCTTTTCTATATCAGTTCGATAAGAATTTAGTATCAATAGGTTTTGTTGTTCATTTAAATTATACTAACCCTCATCTATCTCCATACGAAGAGTTTCAGCGTTTTAAAACTCACCCAATGATAAAAGAGATTTTAAAAGGGGGGAAGAGAATTTCATATGGAGCTAGGGCAATTAATGAAGGCGGCTATCAATCTGTGCCTAAGCTTACCTTTCCTGGTGGAGTCTTGGTTGGTTGCTCGGCTGGATTTGTTAATGTACCAAGGATTAAAGGTTCACACAACGCTATATTAACAGGCGTTATGGCTGCTGAATCTATATTTGATGCTATTATTAATAATAGGTCTAATGATGAAGTTATTGATTATCAGAATAAATACGACTGCAGTGATGTAAAAAAAGAGTTAAATATAGTAAAAAATGTTAAGCCATTATGGTCACGTTTCGGGACACATCTTGGCATAAGCTTAGGTGCGATTGACATGTGGTTAAGAAATTTTGGTATTAGTCTTCCCATTACAATGTCTCATAGAAAAGCTGATCATGAAACATTGGAAATTGCCAATGATAGAAATAGAATAGTTTATCCAAAACCAGATGGAGAATACTCCTTTGACAAACTGTCTTCAGTATTCTTATCGGCAACTAATCACGAAGAAGATCAACCTGTTCATCTCCAAGTTAATAATATGGATATCCAAATTAATAGTGAGTTCCAAATATATGGAGGACCGTCTGGTAATTATTGTCCTGCAGGCGTCTACGAATGGATTGGTGAACAAGATAATAAAATATTACAAATCAATAGCCAAAATTGCGTTCACTGTAAGACCTGCGACATCAAAGATCCAAACCAAAATATTACCTGGGTAGCTCCAGAGGGTGGTGGGGGACCAAATTATTCTAATATGTAATTTATAATTAAGAATTAGATAATCTTTAAAAATCAAGGAATTAGAATAAAATTAACAATAAAATCATACATACAGAAAAAGCATTTGCTAAGATAAATCTAACTTTAAATGTTTTTGATAAAGGTTTAAACGGCCTTCATAATATTAACAGTATAGTTGCATTTACTGATTTGTACGATTCAATAGATTTTTATAGAAACCAAAAAACTGAGCTTCTTATAAAGAGTAATGTTAAGGGTATTATTTCTACCTTAGATAATCTTATTATTAAAAGTGATTGTGGATATAGAAGTCTTTATCCTAGTTCGAATTTTTATCTATATAAATTAGATAAAAATATACCAATTGCAGCTGGTTTAGGCGGTGGATCTGCTGACGCAGCTGCAATATTTAGAGGTTTATGTAGTATTAATAATAATCGAGTTAGCGAAATCAAAGAATCTGGTATTCCATATTCTATTGGATCGGACGTTAACGCTTGTTTATTTTCAAAGCTATTATTTCTGCATGGTACGGGTGAAAAGATACAGCCATTGAATAATGATATCAAATTTTCTGCTTTATTGGTTAATCCAAATAAAGAAATGTCTACTAAAAAAGTTTTTTCAATGATGAAATCAAATAATTTAATAGATGCGGATAGAAATAATACAGTTATCCCAAATAGTAAGAAAGACTTATTAGAATTTATTGTCAACGGTAAGAATGATTTACAAGATATTGCTTGTTCTTTAGATCCTGAAATAGATAGAATATTGCTGGCAATTCAAAAAACAGATAAATGTATAGTTTCACGGATGTCTGGAAGTGGCGCCACTTGTTTTGGGTTATATGAAGATCGAAAGTATTTGGACAAGGCATATGATTGCATTGTCCATGCTTGTCCTGAATATTGGTGCCGCAAGGTTAATTTATTTTGATTCAAATTTTAATGATTGCGATTATAGGAAAACAATACACTTTCAATCAGAGATTTTTTTATCTCAGAATCGGGAAATAGTTCCAAAGCTTTAATTGCTATGCTTGCGTAATGCTTGGCTGCTTCAATAGTTTCATTTATGCAATCATGTTTTTGTAATATTACCATCGCCTGAATGAAGTCATCTCGCGTTCTTTCTTCCTTTAACATGACGTTATTCCAGAATTTATTTTCCTCTGAATTTGATTTCTTATAAGAAAGTATGACAGGTAAGGTTATTTTTCCTTCATTAAAATCATCACCAATTTCTTTTCCTAGAGTTTTAACATCACCGTTGTAATCTAAAGCATCATCGGTCAATTGAAATGCTAATCCGAGATTGTAACCAAAGGATCTTAACGCTTCACATTCTTTTTTAGGACGGTCATTAATAATCGCACCGATTTCTGTTGCTGCAGCAAATAAAGCCGCAGTCTTTGATTCAATTATATTAATATAGTCATCTTCAGATGTAGAGATATTTTTTACACTAGATAATTGCATTACTTCCCCTTGGGCAATAATAGCAGCAGCATTAGATAATGTGCCAAGAGCTTTTAATGATCCTGATTCAACCATAATTTTAAATGCTTGTCCTAATATATAATCCCCAACAAGAACACTTGCTTCGTTACCCCATAACATCTTAGCAGAAATTTTTCCTCTTCTCATACTGCTGTCATCAACTACATCGTCATGCAATAAAGTCGCCGTATGCATGAACTCAACACTAGTAGCTAGTAAAATATGATTATCATCTTTGCAGCCACATAATATACTAGATGCGATTGTTAACATGGGTCTTAATCTTTTTCCACCTGCTGTTATTAGATATCTAGAAATTTTAGGAATCATATCCGTCTTAGATATTGTTTGGCTTATAATTAAAGAATTTACTTTTTCCATATCAGTTGCTGTTAATTCTATTAAGGAATTAATGCCACTGTTATTTGACGGTTCTTTTTTTATATTAGCTGGAATTATCATATTATTTATAGAAGTATTTTGCATTTTATTTACTTTAATTATAATATATTTTTTTATTAATGTTTAAATTTTTTTTTATATTTCTTTGTATAGCTTAAATTAATGAATTTTGTAATTGGATTTTATGAATAAAGGAATAAATATAAAGGCAACACACTCTACGGATGAATTTTTAGGTGGGCGATTACTTCTAAAACAATCAACTGAAGGTGCGAGAGTTACTTCTGATACCATGTTACTAGCTGCCGCGGTACCTGCAAAGAAAAGTGATAATATTTTGGATGCAGGAACCGGCAACGGGGCGGCCGCTTTAGCTGTGGCGACAAGAGTTTCTAATATAAATATTTGTGGTATCGATTTGGATGAAATGAATATTTCTTATGCTAACTATAATTCAAAATTTAATAATTTAGAAAAGATATCAAATTTTGTAAAAATGGATATTTCAGATTTAAGCTCTAAATCAATTAAAAAATTAAACCTCCCTTTTCCATTCGATCATGTATTAATGAACCCGCCGTATTATGAAAGTGGTAGAGTACAATTGCCATCTAATTATAAAAATCAAATAGCTAAAGTTTCGTCCAAAGGCACTTCTACAATTTGGATCCATAAACTTTCTAAAATTTTGGTCGAAAAAGGTACAATTACAATAATTAACAGGATGTCTGCTTTGGATGAGCTGTTAATTGCACTAAATAAATCTTTTGGCGAAATAAATATTCTACCAATAATGCCAAAAATCACATCTAACGCCTCAAGGGTAATTGTTCAAGCAAAAAAAGGCAGTAGATCTGAGTTAAAATTATTGCCACCATTAATTTTACACGACAATGATGGTTCTTATACAAAACAAGCTGAATATGTGTTAAGAAATGGAGCAACTATTGATTTATCAAAATCAAATTATATTATAGTTAAATAATTTAAGTATTTTTTTAATTTTTTATATTATGGTTGTATTCGATATCTGATTAGTATTTGGAGATAATAGGATAATATAAAAATCTTAATTAATAAAAAAGTTTTAAGCATTATGAGTAATATAGATGGCAAAAGTTCATTGGATCCAAAAAATTCTTTTCAGGGTCTAATTTTAACATTACAAAATTATTGGGCAAGTGTTGGTTGCACTATACTTCAGCCTTATGATATGGAGGTTGGTGCTGGCACTTTCCATCCTTCGACGATATTAAGGGCTTTGGGTCCTGACCCCTGGAATGCTGCTTACGTGCAACCATCAAGAAGGCCATCTGATGGCAGGTACGGTGAAAATCCAAATAGAATGCAGCATTATTACCAATTCCAAGTGATATTAAAACCGTCTCCAGATAACATACAAGATTTGTATTTAGAGAGCTTAAATCAGATAGGCATTAGTAAGGACTTACATGATATTAGGTTTGTTGAAGATGATTGGGAGAGCCCAACATTGGGCGCTTGGGGCTTAGGATGGGAAGTTTGGTGTGATGGAATGGAAGTATCTCAATTTACTTATTTTCAGCAAGTATGTGGGTATGAATGTAATCCAATACCTGGAGAATTAACATATGGACTCGAACGATTAGCTATGTACGTTCAAGAAGTAGATAATGTCTATGATTTAAATTATAACGGACTACAAGATGAAAATAAGATTACTTATGGGGATGTTTTTAAAAGGTCTGAAAAGGAGTTCTCTTACTATAATTTTAAAGAGGCTAATACTGATTACATATTCAGACAATTTAAAGATTGTGAAGATGAAGGTTTACGGTTGGCATCAATTGGGTTAGCTTTACCTGCCTATGATCAATGTATTAAGGCTTCACATTTATTCAATATATTAGACGCAAGGGGGGTCATATCTGTTACAGAAAGACAATCCTATATCTTTAGAGTAAGAAATTTAGCCAAATCATCAGCCGATGCTTGGCTTATGAATAAGTAATAACGGGTAATATAATTAGATTATTTATAACAAAGGAATGTTAATTTAAATGCCAGATCTTTTAATTGAATTGCTATCAGAGGAAATTCCAGCTCGGATGCAAGCCCCAGCAGCAGACAACCTGTTAAAGTTAGTGTCTAATAAAATAAAAGAAAATGGCTTGAGCTTTGACAGTCCGCATACATATTATTCCGCACGCAGACTTGTTCTTATTTTGCGTAATGTGGATGCATTTAGCAAAGAAACCCTAGAAGAAAAACTTGGACCTAGAACAGATGCTCCGGAAACTGCTATTAAGGGTTTTTTAGATTCAAATAATCTATCTACGGTAGATCAATGTGAAATAAAGTCTGGAACGAAAGGAAGTAGATATTCTTTTCATAGAAAAATACCTAAAAGAGATGCAGATAAAATTATCTCTCAGATTATGCCTGATATAATACAAAATTTCCCTTGGCCAAAGTCAATGAAGTGGGGAAATGGAGATTTGAGATGGGTGAGACCTCTAAAGAATATTTTAGGAATATTAATTTTTAAAGACAGAACAACTATTTTAGATTTTAAAATTGATAATATGAAGGCAACTAATATTACCTTTGGCCATAGATTTATGGCAAATAATTCCATAGAGATACATACCATTGATCAGTATCATAAGTCTTTAAAGAGCAGTTATGTGGACGTTGATATTATTGAGAGGAAAAACAAAATTAATAAGCAAGCTTCATTGATTATGGCAGATAGAAATCTTATAATTCACGAAGATGAAACTCTTTTGAATGAGGTTGCAGGACTAGTTGAATGGCCAGTTGTTTTATTGGGAAGCTTTGATGTCAAATTTCTAATGCTGCCAGAGGAGGTATTGATAACCTCTATGAGAAATCATCAAAAATATTTTTCTGTTTTTGATAAAAAAACAAATGAAATGACAAACAATTTTTTAGTTGTATCAAATATTGATTCACAAGATCTAGGAAAATCAATAATTAATGGTAATCAGAGAGTTCTAAGTGCACGACTCTATGACGCTTTGTATTTCTGGGAGGAGGATCTTTCAACCAAACTTGAAAATAGGGTTCAAGGATTGCAAGAAGTTGTATTTCATGAGAAATTAGGAACATTGTATAATAGAGTTATTAGAATAAAGAATATATCAATGCTGATAGCAGGATTTGTTGGTGCCAATGTAGAATTAGTTTCTAGAGCTGCTTATTTATCGAAGGCAGATCTCCAAACTGGTATGGTTTCTGAGTTTCCAGAACTCCAGGGAACTATTGGTCGATATTATGCTATTGAACAAGGTGAAGATAGTATTGTTGCTGATGCAATTAGAGAGCATTATTTGCCTGTTGGTAGTGGTGATTTATTGCCAATTTCTTCTGTCTCTATAAGCATAGCTTTGGCCGAGAAGATAGATATGTTGGTTAGTTTCTGGACTATTAACGAGAAACCTACTGGGTCTAAAGATCCATTTGCTTTAAGAAGATCTGCAAATGGTATAATTAGAATTATAATAGAAAGTCAGATAGAGGTTCCAATACGTCAAATTATAAATAAATCTCAAGATATTTTGTCTGATGAAATAGATATTAATTGTAACGATATATGTGCTGATTTAATAGATTTTTTGTTAGATAGATTGCGTACATATATGCGAGAATATGGTATCGGAAAAGAAGTTATAGATGCTACGATTAATGCGCAAGAAGTAGATGATTTATATTTATTATCAGAAAAAATAAAATTACTAAATAATTTTATTAAATCAATTGAAGGCATAGACTTCGTTAAAGCCATTAAAAGAGTACATAATATACTACAAGCTGAGGAAAGGAAGAATGATTACTCTGCATCTGATAGTATTATAAACGAATCTTTTTTTGAATTTAATGAAGAAAAAGAATTGTATAATGTATTAACGAAACTTTCCCATATTGATATTTCTGTGTATAAAAAGGGGGATAAAAAAATCTACGAGGACTTATTGTTAGCTTTTACGAAACCAATAAATAACTTCTTCGACTCTGTAATAGTTAATGTGGATAAAAAAGAAACAAAAGATAATAGATTAAAATTATTAGCAGGAATTCGTTCTTTTACACAAAAAATAGCAGATTTTTCTGTAATAGATTTTTAGTGTATTGCTTCTTTACTTTAAATAATGAAGGATTTTAAACAAATGACTAAATGGGTATATACTTTTGGTGGAAAGAATACAGAAGGCAACACTTCAATGCGTAATTTATTGGGTGGTAAGGGGGCTAATTTAGCTGAAATGTGTTCTTTAAAGCTTCCTGTTCCTCCAGGTTTTACTATTACAACTGAAGTCTGTACTTCGTATTATGAAAATAATTCTAATTTACCAGATGAATTAAATGATCAAGTTAATAATGCGATTAAGGAAATTGAAGATATAGTTGATTCAAAATTTGGAAGTGACCAAAATCCTTTATTAGTTTCTGTAAGATCTGGTGCGAGATCATCTATGCCAGGTATGTTAGATACAGTATTAAATCTAGGATTAAATGATATTACAGTCGAAGCATTGGCAAAAAAATCTGGAGATGCAAGATTTGCATATGATTCTTATCGTAGATTTATACAGATGTATTCGAATGTAGTTTTAGGGGTAGAGCATCATATTTTTGAGGATATTCTTGAAGATTACAAGAGTGATAATAATTATATCCTTGATACTGATTTAAACGATACAGATTGGAAGAGTATTGTAGGCGAATATAAAAAACAATTATTAGAAGAGCATGGTGAGCCTTTTCCGCAAGATGTTAATATACAATTATGGGGATCGATATCAGCAGTTTTTGGTTCTTGGCAGAATAATAGAGCAAAAACTTATAGGAAATTAAATGATATACCGGATCATTGGGGTACAGCTGTTAATGTGCAGGCTATGGTATATGGTAATTTAGATGATAATAGTGCAACAGGCGTCGCATTTACTCGCAATCCATCGAATGGAAATAAAGAATTTTATGGAGAGTTTCTTGTTAATGCTCAGGGCGAAGATGTTGTGGCGGGGATTAGAACACCGCAAAATATTTCAGAGCTATCTAGAATTGAATCGGGTTCTGAAGATATATCACTAGAAAAATTGATGCCAGACGTGTTTAAGGAACTAAAAGAAGTTGCAGACAATTTAGAAAGCCATTACTGCGATATGCAAGATATTGAATTTACTATTCAAGAAGGCCGTTTATGGATGCTTCAAACTAGATCGGGCAAGAGAACAACCAAAGCTGCAATAAAGATTGCTGTAGATTTTGTTAAAGAAGGTTTGATTTCTGAAGAAGAAGCTGTATCTAGAATAAATCCTAACGAGTTAGATCAATTGCTTCATCCAACCATTGATAAAGATGTAGAGCTGAATGTAGTGGCTACCGGTCTCCCCGCTTCACCAGGCGCTGCCTCTGGTGAGATTGTTTTTAGCGCAGATGAAGCTGAAAAATTAGCAAACGATGGAAAAAAAGTGATTTTAACTAGAATTGAAACAAGTCCTGAGGATATTCATGGGATGCATGCTGCTGAAGGAATATTAACAACCAGAGGTGGTATGACAAGTCATGCAGCAGTTGTTGCCCGTGGAATGGGACGCCCATGTATTTCTGGTGCAGGGTCGCTTAGAATTGATTATGTAAACAAAATATTGATAATTGGTGATCTCAAGTTCACGGTCGGTGATATAATAACAATAGATGGTTCAAGTGGCCAAATAATTTCAGGTGAGGTAAAAATGAAGGATCCTGAGCTATCAGGAGACTTTTCTCAACTAATGAAATGGGCAGATAAGTTTAGGAAGCTTAGAGTAAGAGCTAATGCTGAAACAAAGATTGATGCTGAGGTAGCAAGAAGTTTTGGTGCTGAAGGAATAGGGTTGTGTAGGACTGAGCATATGTTTTTTGAAGAAGGAAGGATAAATGCAGTACGTGAAATGATTTTAGCTGATAATGTAGAGGGTAGAAAGAAAGCTTTGTTAAAGATTTTGCCCATGCAAAAGAAAGATTTTTTAGATCTTTTTGAGGTTATGGATGAATTGCCAGTGACCATTCGCCTCCTAGATCCTCCGTTGCACGAATTTTTACCACATACACAGAAAGATATAGATTTAGTAGCAACTGCATTAGGTGTTGATTCTACCACATTAAGAATAAGAATTGAAGAGCTGTCTGAATCTAATCCAATGTTAGGGCATAGAGGATGTAGATTGGCAATAACATACCCAGAAATACCTGAGATGCAGGCAAAGGCAATCTTTGAGGCTTGTGTTGAAATTAATAAAAAATCAGGGAAAAAAGTTCAACCTGAAATTATGGTGCCTTTAGTTGCCTCAAGAAGAGAATTAGAGATTGTTAAGCATCTGATTGATGGTGTTGCTAGGGAAATAGAAAATGAATACCAATTAAAATTACACTATACAGTTGGAACTATGATTGAGTTGCCAAGGGCGGCTTTGAAAGCTGCTGAGATAGCTGAAGTTGCAGATTTCTTTTCATTTGGAACAAATGATCTTACTCAAACTACATACGGGATTAGTAGAGATGACTCTTCAAGATTTTTGGACTCCTATATTTCAAATGGTATTTTTGAAAGAGATCCATTTGTATCCATCGACAGAGAGGGAGTCGGCGAGTTAATAGAAATTGCAGTTGAAAGAGGTAGGGCAAAAAATAATTCTATAAAATTAGGCATTTGTGGCGAACATGGAGGGGATCCGAATTCTATTGAATTTTGCGCTGAGAGTAAATTGAATTATGTTTCATGTTCTCCTTATAGAGTTCCAATTGCAAGACTTTCAGCAGCGCAAGCAGAGATAATGATAAAGAATAAATAAATTTATCTGCTACAGTGTAAACTTATGTCTAATGAAGGCGAAGAATGAGTTAATCTTCCAATTGATATTATATCGACACCTGTTTCTGCAACTTCTAATACATTATTTTCGTTTATATTACCTGATGCCTCTAAGATAGCCCGCCCATTATTCATTTTAACTGCAGCTTTTAAGTTATCAATTGTCATATTGTCTAAAAGTATTATCTTTGCATCACACATTAGTGCTTCCTCTAATTGTTCGATAGTATCAACTTCAATTTCAATAGACATTAAATGACTAGCTTTTTGTTTTGCTAATTTTAAGGCTTCTTTTACGCTACCTACTGCTTCGATATGATTATCTTTAATTAAAATTGCATAATCTAAGCCTAATCTATGATTAAATCCTCCACCACAACGTATGGCATACTTTTCTAATGCCCTTATTCCTGGAGTTGTTTTTCTTGTTGAGACAACTTTGGCCTTTGTATGTTTTGTCAATTCAACATATTTATTTGTTTCGCTAGCAATTCCTGATAAGTGTCCTATAAAATTTAAGGCAGTTCTTTCCGCCGTTAAAATAGATAAACTTCTTCCAGATATTGATGCTATTTTAGTATCTGTTATAACTTTTTCTCCGTCATCAATAAAAGCATTGAAACATATATCTTTGTCAATAAAACTGAATGCATATTCAGCGCAGTTTATTCCTGCAACTATTCCATTTTGATTGGACGTAATTACCCATTCATTCTCTTGATCTTTGCTAATAAGATAGTTGCTTGTTAAGTCGCCTATTTGACCTAGGTCTTCTGCGATAGCATACTTGACGGACTTTTTTATTATATGAGGTGGAATTGGATCAATTTTTATCATTAGGTTATATCTTTAATTGTTATTTTGCTTCTATTTTTTAACAATGAATTAGTTTCTGGAAAATCCGATCTATAGTGACTTCCACGATGCTCTTTTCTATTTATAGCAGATTTAATTATAAGAAGTGAGGTTATAATAGTATTATTTATTTGATTAATTTTTTTATATTTTTGATTTAATATCGAGACATCGTTAAAGGCTTCATTTAATTCTTTCCCATTTCTTTCTACCCCAACTTTATTTGTCATTATTGATTTTAGAATTTTTAGGTCTTTTGAATTAATTTCTACTACATTAGATTGAGAAAATTTATTATTTTTAATAATAAGATTTTTGTTAGGTAAAGACTTTATATTCTTTGCTATTATAGATGCAAACACTATTGCCTCAAGCAAAGAATTTGATGCTAATCTATTTGCACCATGCACACCAGTTGAAGCTGTTTCTCCGCATGCCCACAATCCAGCTATATTTGTTTTACCGTTCGCATCAGTAGTAATACCTCCCATATGATAATGTGCTGCAGGAGCAATAGGAATAGGTTTTTTTTCTGGGTCAATGTTATTTTTTTTGCAAAAATTATAGACTGTAGGAAATGTTTCTTTCATGCTCTTTCCTAATACCCCTCTACAATCTAAAAACACTTTATGTCCACTTTTGATCTCATTATAGATTGCTCGCGCAACAATATCTCTAGGAGCTAATTCTGCTTCTGGATGACTTCTTAAAAGAAACCTTTCTTCATTCTCATTTATAATTTTAGCTCCATCTCCCCTCAAGGCTTCTGTTGCAAGGGGGGCAGGGTCAATCCCTATATTAAATGCAGTTGGATGAAATTGTACAAACTCTAAGTCTGATAAATCTGCACCGATACGGGCTGCAATAGCGATACCATCACCTTTAGCTTCTATTGCATTAGTTGTCACTTCATATAATTGGCCAATGCCACCAGTAGCTATAATAATATTCCTAGAGTATAATCTTTGTTCTTTTTTATTATCTAGATTCGATTGTATAACAACTCCAAAAATACCATCTTGATCTTTTAATAATTCAACGGCATTAAAATTTTCTATGACATCTATGTGATTTGATTTTTTAACAGTTTCAGACAACGTT
This sequence comes from Rhodobiaceae bacterium, assembly GCA_018651345.1. Classification (GTDB taxonomy): domain Bacteria; phylum Pseudomonadota; class Alphaproteobacteria; order Rhizobiales; family TMED25; genus CAJIYR01. The sequence continues at coordinate 60,841 of JABIEF010000073.1, read as the reverse complement.
TTCATTATTGCTTTTCCGGTCATATCTCCATTAACAGAAACTATTCTATTTATGCCATGTGCAGCTTCTTTTTTTAATAGAAGTTTATTATTAGATTCTTTATCGAAGGGAACGCCTAAGTTTATCAAATCATTAATTCTATTTGGTCCAGCCTCAACCATAATCCCGGCAGCATATTCATCAACTATTCCAGCACCAACAGATATCGTGTCATGTTTATGTAAATTTGCAGAGTCATTTTGACCAACAGCGGCGGCTATCCCGGCTTGAGCCCATTGACTAGAAGTGCCAGACCCTAGGGACTTTGATGATATAACTTTCACATTTAATGGAGCTAGTTTTAATGCTGTAAATAGTCCTGCAAGACCAGCTCCTATTATAATGACAGTATTTTTGTCTGTCATGATTACTGATCCTAGTTTAAATTTTTAAATTTATCATTCTATCAACTGCATTAAAAGCTTTTGCTGCAATAAGGGGGTCAATTTTAACCTCATTATTAAGATATATTAAATTATCTAATATTTTAGGTAATGTAATTTTTTTCATATAAGGGCAGAGATTACAAGGCCTTATAAATTGAACATTTGGGTTTACGGCAGAAACATTATCGCTCATTGAGCACTCTGTAACCATCATAACTTTTTTTGGTTGATTTTCTTTGATATAACTAATCATATTGGCTGTGGAACCTGAGAAATCTGCAGCCTCAACAACGTTAGGTGGGCATTCTGGATGAGCGATTATTATTAAATCCTCTTCGTTTTCTCTCGCTTGATGTAATTCTTCGGGGGTAAATAGTTCGTGAACTATGCAACTGCCTTCCCACCAAATAATTTCAACATCTGTTTGTTTAGCAATATTTTGCGCTAGATATTTATCTGGGAGAAATAATACTTTTTTAGCACCAAGTGATTCTATTATTTCTAATGCATTCCCTGATGTACAACAAATATCAGATTCGGCTTTAACATCCGCAGAAGTGTTGACGTATGTAACAACTGGAACTCCTGGATATTTTTGTTTTAGTTTTCTTACATCATCTCCGGTAATAGATTCTGCAAGAGAACAACCTGCATCTAGGTCAGGTACTAAGACCATTTTATTTGGACTTAGTATTTTTGATGTTTCTGCCATAAAATGCACGCCGCATTGAATAATTATGTCTGCTTCTGTTCTTGCAGCTTCTTTTGACAATGCGAGACTATCTCCAACGAAATCTGCTACACAATGGTATATTTCTGGCGTTTGGTAATTATGTGCTAACAGTACTGCATTTCTTTGTTTTTTTAACTCATTGATTGCCTTTATATAAGGAGCGTGAACAGGCCATTCGATTTTTGGTATTACTGACTTTACCTTTTCGTAATACGGAGCCATTTCATTTGCAACATCATTATTATATTCGAGATTTGGAATTTCTATTGAGGTTTCCATTATAATACTCTTTGATTTGCTATTATTTTTTTCATTGAATGTCTGTATATAGGTATATTCACCAATACGCCCTAGTATTTAAATTACAACTACTATATTTATATATAATTATATTAATCCTATACTGTAAACAACTTTTAATCATCATATTTATATATAATAATTAAACTACAATAAATCAATTTAGTTTATATATTTTATATATTAAATATTTATTTAATTTATTAGCAATTTAAAATAAACGGTTCATTCTCATACGCTAATTTTGGTCTTTTCAATAAAATATGACATTGCATTAAAGTATTTTTATTTCCTATCACACGGTCACCAAATGCTAATAATAAACTATTAGGATTCGCGCAAGGAGACAAAGACATCAATTCTGTTGCCATTGAATCTGCGCTTAGGTTATTTTTATAATAAGAATATAGAATTAATGCGGCTGCTGTTGATCTTGATATTCCGGCATAGCAATGTATCAAAAGAGTATCACTCTTATCGCATCTTTTTGAAAAATTTATAATACTTTTTACGTGTTCTAAGGAGGGTTCAATTAGGTTCTGTCTGGGTGAGATAATATCGTTGAATGATAGTTTAAGATGATCTTCATCTTTAATATTATTAAATACTGGAAATAACGCACCGGGAGATAAGATTGAAATTATATAATTTGCATTATATTTATCAATCATCTTATTTGCTAAACTTAATGGTGATATTACAATTTTCATATTATCTTATTAATTATTACTATCGTCTAACATAAGTATAAATTTATTTTTTCTAATTTTATGTTTTCTTGCAATTCTTGTAATTTAATTAGGATTAGCACTTTATCCTCTGTATGTGATCCAAATGTTCCAATAATCTTATTGTTGCGTACTAGATTTTCGTTAAATGCAGATACACTGCCTTCGTAATTAAATAAATGAAATTTTTTTTTCACAGTTCCACGAAAATGCATTCTTGAAACTATTTCTTGGCCAATATAGCAACCTTTATGTAAGGATACACCGTTAAAATCACTGAGATTTGCCTCGTGTGGAAAAATAGTATTTTGATTATAATCATAAACTATTTCAGGGATACCTAGACTTATCCTGACCTTGTGGTATAAATCTAAATTACTCTTTAAATTTTCTTCTTTTTGAACGATTGCTCTTTGACCTAATTCTTTGTTGCGTGGATCGGTATAAAAATTTGGACCTACCTCGGTATCTAATTTTTCCCATGAAACAATTAGATCTTTACGATATTTTATTTCTATATTTGAATTTAATTTATATAAATTGAGTTTTTCAATTAACTCTTTATGCAGATTTTCATTACTTTCTATGAGTATATTACCCTCATGAGAATAAATTATCATTTCAAATAATATTTTTCCTTGCGGACTGAGTAAGGCGGAGCTTAGTGTATTATTTTCATTTAATAATGATATATCTGCGGTCAGTATATTCTGAAGGAATTTTACCGATTCATCGCCTTTTATTTCTATTACAGATCTATCTTCTAGTATATTTTTTTTCATCTTTTAATTAACATAATAATTATTTTATTAAATCTATTTAATTACTAATATAGATTATTGATCATTAATATTTTAATTATAGTATATTAAAGAATATCTTGTAATATATTAATTGTATTTATTTATATAATTTGGGTAATTAATGGATAATAAATTTAGAGCTTGGTATCTATCGCAAGAAGATAAATTAACAATAGCGAAATTAAAAAAAATCAATATTAAAGATTTAATGCCTGCAGATACTATCATTAAGGTTGTGTCATCCGGTATTAATTATAAAGATTCATTGGCTTTAACCGGTAAAGCTCCTGTTGTTAGAAAATTCCCAATGATACCAGGTATTGACCTTGCAGGTATTATTGAGGATTCTAATAATCCGTTTTTTAAAAGGGGAGATAGTGTTTTTGCTACTGGCCATGGAATGGGAGAACTTCATTATGGTGGTCTTTCTGAATATGCAAGAATTGAATCGGAATGGTTATTAAAGGTTCCAAAGCAGTTTTCCTGCAATGATGTTATGTCTATAGGAACAGCAGGGTTAACAGCAATGCTCTGTGTTATTGGAATCGAAGAATCGGGCATTACACCTGATATGGGTGAAATAGTTGTTACAGGTGCAACGGGTGGCGTTGGAACTTTTGCCATTATGATTCTGTCAAAATTAGGATTTAGTGTTGTTGCGTCAACTAGAAAGATTTATGAAGAAAAGCATCTTATAGGATTGGGTGCCGAACGAATTATTAATAGTGAAGTATTCAATGGTACTCCTCGATTAGTAGATAAAGAGACTTGGGCTAGTGCAGTTGATGTTATTGGAGGGGGTACTCTTTCTCATATAATTGCACAAACAGCTAGAGGAGGAGTTATTTCTGTTTGCGGGCAAATACAGGGTATAAATTTAAATACTAATATGGCTCCATTCATCCTTCGGGGTATTAAATTACTCGGAATTGATTCGGCTTATTGTAAAAAAGAAAAAAGAGAATATGCTTGGGGTAGATTGGTCGAATTGATTGATTTAAATTTAATAAAACCAGTTATTACTGATATAAGTATTGATGAAGTTTTGTTAGCGTCTAATAAAATTATAGAAGGAAAACACAAGGGAAGATATATAGTAAATATATAATTATTTTCTGTATTTCATTATAAATTGAGCCGTTCCAGTGGTCATGTTAATGCTGCTTATATCCTGAATTGCAAGCCACCTAGCATCTATCGCATCGTCCCCCGCGATAATGTTACCATTTATATATTCTCCGCCAAAAACGGCCAAAATATAATGTCTCTTTATTTGGCTCTTTTCATCTTTTATAATTATATCTAAATTCTCTAGGAATTTAATAATCCTTATATTTGCATTTGTTTCTTCTTGAACTTCTCTTATGGCAGCATTTTGTTGTGTTTCACCGAGCTCCACTAGCCCTCCGGGAAGACTCCATATTTCAGGTTTATTGGATCTTTTTACCACAAGGACTTTGCTTTCTCTAATAATTAATGAGCTAACTCCAAATAATGGATTTTTAGGATAATCTCTATTAATTTTTATACCTCCAAATATGTTCAGGTAACTTATTTATATGAATTGATTACAATACTTTTCCTGGATTAAGGATTCCTCTTGCATCTAATGCATTCTTTATATTCTTCATTATATAATTTTTGGTAGAATCAGATCTTTCATATAATTCATCCCTTTTCATTCTACCAATTCCATGCTCCGCGCTAATAGAACCATTTAGCTTAACAACTAGATCATGCACTTTACTAGACATATCATGCCATTTTTCCATGAATTTATCTGTATTTTCATTTATTGGTTGGGTAATATTATAATGAATATTACCATCTCCAATGTGCCCAAAGGGAATAGGGCGAGATGAGGGGTATACAGATTCTGCAATATTATTTGCTTCATTAATAAATTGAGGTATTTTTGCAATTGGAATAGAAATATCATGTTTAATGCTCCCGCCTTCATAAGCTTGAACTTCAACAATAAAATGTCTTATTCTCCAAAAATCCATTGATTGAGATATGGATTCTGCAATTATACAATCGGTTATATAGTTTTCATTGATAGCTTTAAAAAGAGTATTCTCTAAATCATCTCTTGCTGAATCTAGTGTGCTATTGGAGGAAAATTCAATTAAAGCAGACCAATCATTGAGATCTTTTAACGGAATATTTATATTTGGTTTATGCTTTTGAACTAATTCAATTCCAATCTTTGGCATTAATTCAAAACTCGTGATCTTATTCATAGTTTCTTCGCGTAGAAAATTTAATAAATCAACGGCTGCATTTAAGTTACTTAAAGATACAAAAGTACTAATTATGTTTTTAGGTTTTGGAAATAATTTCATCGTTGCAGCTGTAATTATACCAAGAGTTCCTTCGCTTCCTATAAATATATTTTTAAGATCATAGCCAGTATTATCTTTCCTTAAACTTTTTAATCCATTTAATATCTTCCCGTCTGCTAACACTACCTCTAGCCCTAAAGTTAGCTCTCTGGTGTTACCGTATTCAATAACCGCTGTACCACCTGCATTAGTTGCAAGATTGCCACCAATTTGACAGGAACCTTCTGATCCTAGACTTAGGGGGAATAACCTATCGTTTTCATCTGCTAATTTTTGTACTTTATCCAAGGTCATGCCGGCTTCTATTGTTATAGAATTTGTACTTATATCAATCGCTCTTAATTTATTTAACCTGGAAAGCGACAAAATGACTTCATTGCCTTTATCGTAGGGCACTTGTCCGCCAACTAATCCGGTATTGCCACCTTGGGGGACTATTGCAATATTATTATCGTTTGCTATTTTTAGTATGTTACTAATCTCTAATACTGAACTTGGCTTAATTACGCATGCCGCTTTTGCCTTATATAAATTCCTTGGCTCCGATAGAAATGATTGCATATCATTTTCATCTAATAAAACATTTGAATCGCCCACTATTCCACAAAATAAATTCATTATGTTTTGATCAGGGTACGCATAACCCTCCCTATTATTCACAACATTCTTACTCATTAGATTAATTCTCCTTATAGCTTATAATTTTATATTGCTGCCCTTTGTAGTCTATCATTAATTGCTATTCCTATTCCTATATTTGGAATTTTAGCTACAGCAACATTATTTAATTTTAGATCATCAATAGAACGTAATATACTGAATAAATTCATTGCTGCTTCAACCAGATCACCGTTTATAGACAAGTTTATTGTTGATGAAATGCCATCTGGAACTTTTCCAAATCCAATAAATTCTTCATCTTTCAATAATGTGCTTGCGTTTAATCTCAATTTTGCTTTTGGCGCATAGTGTTTTTCTAATTGCCCTGGAGCGATAATTGCTGATGATTTATATTTTTGAACTATTATACCTAATTCTTTCTCAATAATATCTTCTGTGATGTAACCAGCTCTTAGTAGCTTAAATCCATCTTTAGAGCTAAGAATTATAGTTGATTCTATCCCATATTCACACCTACCACCGTCAAGAATGATATCAACTGAATCATGAAAATCATCAAATACATGTTTTGCAGTTGTTGGGCTAACTGTACCAGATAGATTTGCACTTGGTGCAGCCAATGGAATATCACAATAGTTTAGTAAATCTAGGGCAATATTATTTGATGGCACCCTTAATGCTATCGTTGATAATCCTGCTGTTACTAGATCAGATATTAGACTATTTTCCCTAATAGGAACTACAATAGTTAACGGACCGGGCCAAAATATTTCCGCTAACTTTTGAGTTTCAGCATTAAAAATTCCAATCTGCTTTGCTTTTTTCAATGAGCTAACATGAACGATTAAGGGATTAAATCTTGGTCTTTTTTTAACAGCATATATTTTAGCAATTGCATCACTACTAAGAGCAGATGCTCCTAATCCATAAACGGTCTCGGTGGGAAAGGAAATAATTCCATTTTCTCTTAGTATATTACTTGCAATTTTAATGCTTGAGGCATTGGCTGGTATGATATTGTTATTTAACATTTTGTGTTATCGAAAAAGCTATTATTCATTATTAATTAAGTTTATATAGAATATATATAAAATTAACATAAAAATAGTGATAAATAATATAGTAAAAATATATTGAGGAGTTTATTAACATGGGATCTGATGTAATTAACAAAGATATAAGTAGCCTGAGCTTCGAAGATGCTATTAAAGAGCTGGAGTTAATTGTTGAAAGTCTTGAGAATGGCTCAATAGGGCTTGAAGAATCTATATCTAAATACGAAAGAGGCGAAGCCCTTAAAGTTCATTGTAATAGTTTATTAAACGAAGCTGAAGCGAGGATAGAAAAGATAAACCTTAATGCTTCGGGTAATATAGAAAATAGTCAATCTCTTAAAGATAACGAATAATCCTTTCTTAGAGTTTTAAATATAAAAATAAGTTTATAATTTATGAGAAAAACACCAATATTAGATAGAATTCATTATCCTTGTGATCTTAGAAAACTAGAAGAAATAGATCTTGGGCCTCTTGCAGATGAATTGAGAACAGAATTAATTGAAATAGTATCTAAGACAGGTGGGCATTTAGGTGCTGGACTAGGTGTGGTTGAGCTGACTATTGCACTACATTATATTTTTGATACGCCAGATGATAAATTAATATGGGATGTTGGTCATCAAACTTACCCTCACAAAATACTAACCGGTCGCAGAAAGTTAATGGAAAGACTGCGCCAAGGTGATGGATTGTCTGGATTTACGTCTAGAAGTGAAAGTGAGTATGATACATTTGGTGCCGCTCATTCATCTACTTCTATCTCATCAAGCTTGGGAATCTCTGTAGCTAGAAATTTATCACTATCAGAGGGTAATGTTATTGCTGTTATAGGCGATGGCGCAATGAGTGCTGGAATGGCCTATGAGGCCATGAATAACGCAGGGTCAATGAATAATCGATTAATCGTTATTTTAAACGATAATGACATGTCAATAGCACCTCCAGTTGGTGCCATGAGTGCATATCTCGCTAAATTAATCTCAGGAGGCGCATACACGGGTATAAGAAGGTATGTTAAGAAAATTATATCACACCTTCCTAAAAGAATAAGGCAAAGTATTTCAAAAGTCGAAGAATATTCAAGAGGTTTTTTTACGGGAGGAACCTTATTCGAAGAACTTGGTTTTTATTATGTTGGCCCTATTGACGGACACAATTTTAAGCATCTATTGCCAATTCTAAGGAATGTAAAAAATTCTAAAGAAGGCCCAATACTATTACATATAGTAACCCAGAAAGGAAAGGGTTATGAGCCTGCCGAGAGATCTGCTGATAAATTTCATGGTGTGTCAAAATTTGATATACCAACAGGAAATCAGATAAAACCAAACACAAATATTAAAAGTTATACGGATACATTTTCAACAGAGTTAGTAAAAGTTGCAAAAGAAGATAACAAAATAATTGCTATTACAGCAGCGATGCCAAGCGGTACTGGTTTAGATAAATTTGCCAATCTCTATCCTGAAAGATATTTTGATGTTGGTATTGCTGAACAACATGCCGTTACATTCGCAGCGGGGTTAGCAACAGAAGGGTATAAGCCTTTTTGCTCAATCTATTCAACTTTTTTGCAGAGAGCTTATGATCAAGTGGTACACGATGTAGCTATACAGAAATTACCAGTCAGATTTGCTGTAGATAGAGCTGGATTAGTTGGAGCTGATGGAGCTACCCATGCCGGATCATTTGATATAACATATCTCGCTTCTTTGCCGAATTTTACTGTAATGGCCCCATCTAATGAGCTAGAACTAGCTAGAATGGTTGTAACTGCTGCAGATTACAATGAAGGACCGATAGCATTTAGATATCCAAGAGGTAATGGGATAGGTATAGAATTTCCAAATGAAATTAAACCTATTACAATCGGTAAGGGTAAAATTGTAAAACAAGGAGAAGATATTGTTTTATTATGCTATGGAACTTTGATAAAAGAATGCCTAGAGGCTGATATAGCACTTAAGAAACTTGGTTTTAATATTACAATAGTCGACGCAAGATTTGTTAAGCCTTTAGATGAAGAAATGATATTAAAATTAATTAAAAATCATTATATTCTAATTACGATAGAAGAAGGTTCTATTGGAGGTTTTGCTTCTCATGTGAATAACTTCTTAATACAGGGTAACCATTTAGATTCTAAATTAAAAATTAAAAATATATTTTTACCTGATATTTTTCTTCAACAGGATACGCAAGAAAATCAATATATTAAAGCAGGCCTTAATTCACATTCTATTGTTGATTGTGTCACGAGTATGACTAAAATAGATAGATAGGAAATAATTGAATAGATTAGATCAAATAATAGTGGATAGAGGTTTGGCTGCCACAAGGAGTAAAGCTGCCGATTCTATACGAAGAGGTAAAGTTTTAGTAAATGGTGTGATTACAAGCAAGATCAGTCGTAAAGTTTCTCAAGAGGATGTGATTACAATTGATGATATTTCTTTATTATATGTTTCACGCTCCGCATTAAAACTATTATTTCTATTAGAGACGATAGGTATCAATATTAAGGATTTTGTTTGTGTGGATATAGGTGCCTCGACAGGCGGTTTCACGCAAGTTCTTTTGGAGAAAGATGTTCGAAAGGTTTATTCCGTTGATATTGGGCACGATCAATTGTCAAAGAATCTTTTAAGCAACAATAAAGTAATTAATATGGAAGGTACGGATAGTAGGAATTTAACAGAAGATTTTTTTATTAATATAGACCTTATAACTGTTGATGTGAGTTTTATAAGCCTAAAAAAAGCAATGGGAAATACGTTACTTCTATTGAAAAAAAATATTGTATTTATGGCATTGATAAAGCCCCAATTTGAAGTTGGAAGAGAAAATATAGGAAGCGGTGGAATTGTTAGAGATACAGATATCGCTTGGAGAGCTGTCTGGGATATAAGGCAATGGATATTAGAGCAGGGGTTTTATGATATTAACTTATTTAAATCACCGTTATTAGGAAAAACAGGTAATCAAGAGTGGCTTATATACGCAAAGAAATAAAATTATTCTTTACCTGTTTGTCCTCTGTTTCTAATGTAATGATCCGCTATAACTAGAGCCATCATAGCCTCGCCAACCGGTGCAGCGCGAATCCCAACACAAGGATCATGTCTACCTTTTGTTATAATCTCTGTTTCTTTTTTATCATAATCAATTGTTTTTTTTGGTTGTAAAATAGAGGATGTTGGCTTAACGGCAAATCGTGCTACAATATTTTGCCCCGTAGATATACCCCCAAGAATACCGCCAGCATTATTTGATAAAAACTTTACTTCCGAATTATTGCCTATCCTAATCTCATCAGCATTTTCTTCTCCTGTAAGAGCTGCACTGGAAAATCCTGCACCAATTTCAACACCTTTTACTGCGTTAATTGACATCAATGCGGATGCAATGTCTTGATCAAGTTTTCCATATATTGGTTCACCAAGTCCAGCTGGAACATTTTCAGCAATTACTTCAATTATCGCTCCTATTGAGTTACCTGATTTTCTGATTTTTTCTATATGATCTTCCCAAGTCTGAACAATTTCTTTGTCCGGACAAAAGAAAGGATTCTTATTTACAAAGTCCCAATCCCAATTATCACGATTAATATTAATTGAACCCATCTGAACTAGGGCGCTTCTAATTTTAATATTTGGAATTATTTTTCTTGCAATAGCCCCTCCTGCAACTCTCATTGCCGTTTCTCTTGCAGAAGATCTGCCTCCACCCCTATGATCTCTAATTCCATATTTTTCAATATAGGTATAATCAGCGTGCCCCGGCCTAAACTTACTTTTTATTTCAGAATAGTCTTTTGACTTATGATCAATATTCTGAATAATTAATGATATTGGTGCTCCTGTGGTTAGAAGATTTCCATTTTCATCTTCTAGTACACCGGAGTTTATAGTAATTTTATCAGGTTCTTTTCTTTGAGTTGTGTATTTTGATTGCCCAGGTTTTCTTTTGTCTAAATAATCTTGGATTTCTTCAATGGATATCTTTATATTAGGAGGGCAACCATCAAGAACGCAGCCAATATAAGGACCATGACTTTCACCCCAAGTTGTTATTTTTAGCATGTGTCCAAATGTATTATATGACATATTATTTTTTATATTTATTAATTATTCTTTGTTAGTTGTAGTAATATCTGGTGCTTCTTCGTTTTTCATTCCAACAACATGATAACCTGCGTCTACATGATGGATCTCTCCAGTAACCGAACTACTAAGATCGGAAAGGAGGTAGGTCGCTGCATTTCCCACGTCATCGGTTGAAACTGTTCTTCTTAACGGTGAATTATATTCATTCCATTTAAGAATATAGCGAAAATCTCCAATTCCAGATGCAGCAAGCGTTTTGATAGGTCCTGCGGATATTGCATTAATGCGTTTACCTGTTTTTCCTAGATCTACACTTAAGTATCTCACCGAAGCCTCTAATCCGGCCTTGGCAACTCCCATTATATTATAATGAGGCATAACTTTTTCTGCACCGTAATAGGTAAGAGTTAAAATGGATCCGTTTTCATTTAGCATTTTTTCAGCAACTTGAGAAACGGCAGTAAGTGAATAAGTTGATATCAACATAGTCTGTAAGAAGTTTTCTTGTGAAGTGTCAATATATCTTCCTGTTAATTCATTTTTATCGGAGAAAGCTATTGCGTGTACGATAAAATCTATTTTCTCCCATTTATTCCTTAATGTCTCAAATGCTGAGATAATAGAATCTTTTTCTGAAACATCGCATTCGATCACAATATCTGAATCTAATTCTTTTGCTAAAGGTTTAATTCTTTTCTCTATGGCTTCACCTTGATAAGTAAAAGCGATTTCTGCTCCGTGATGATGTAGAGTTTTAGCTATCCCCCAAGCAATTGATCTATTGTTTGCCACACCCATAACTAGGCCACGTTTTCCGGCCATTAGAGGGGTAATATTTTTATTTGTATTATTTTCCATAGTCTTTTATTTCATAAATTTATTATTATTTTTTAAGTTATATGTAATATACTACATTTATATATAATATATATTTAATAATAATTGTTTAATAATAAGAGTAATATTTTTATGAAAAAAATTTCTAACACCGACTCCTTAAATAATATTTTTACAAATATTGCGGATCCATTTGTTTTATTTGAAGAATGGATAAAGGAGGCGAAGTCCGGAGAGTTAAACGATCCTAATGCCATGGTCCTTGCAACATCGAATTCTGACAACACACCCAATGCAAGGGTTGTTTTGCTTAAAAATTATGGACCAAAAGGTTTTACGTTTTATACGAATACAAACAGTGCAAAAGGGAAAGAATTATCACAAAATAAATCTGTTGCAGCATGTTTTCATTGGAAGAGCTTACAAAGACAAATTAGAATTAAAGGTAAAGTTGAAATCCTATCAGATTCAGATTCAGAGATGTATTTTAAAACTAGGCCTCGTGGAAGTCAAATAGGAGCGTGGGCCAGCAAACAATCTGCGGAATTAGAAAGCCAATCGCAATTAAAGAGTTCCTTTTCTGATATTGAATCAATATATGAAGATAAAGATGTTCCTAAGCCTCCTTATTGGATGGGTTACAGAATCGTTCCAAACGAGATTGAATTTTGGGTTAATTCAGAATTTAGGCTCCATCAAAGACTTGTATTTAATTTAGAAAATAAAGAATGGAATACCAAATTATTATACCCATGATCTTGGTCAGGGGTACTCTATATCTTTCTATATTTTGTTTCAGTATTGTTTGTTCCATCAGATTTTATAAAGTTTTCTTTTTCAAGATCGATCAAATGAGCCAATATTGTTAAGGTAGCATATTTTAACAATCTAGTGTCAATGTCTTTGTATATGTAACTCGTTAACTCTTCTGCATTTTTATTACCCAATGTAATAAGCTCATGAATTCTTTGCTTGCGATTAGTTCTGTGCTGGAGAAGTTTTTCTGTGTAACGTTTTCCATCAGTAATTTTATCTCCGTGTCCAGGGAAATACTCATTATTTCCTTGATCTATTATTCGATTAAGTGATTCTATATAATCCCCCATATTACCATCCGGCGGTGATACTAGAGTGCTAGACCAGCCCATGATATGGTCACCTGTAAAGATTTTACTCTTAGTCTCTTCCTTAAAGCAAAAGTGATCAGAGGTGTGCCCAGGCGTGTGGAGTGCTTTTAGAATCAAATCTTCTGTTTTAATAACCATCTGATCTATGAGGTATATATCTGGCGTAAATTCTGTATCAAAATTTATTATGGAATTTTTCTCTTGGTTTTTGATAAAATATTTTGTGGAGCCAATTTTCTTCGCTCCTGTTATTTCTGCTAATTTATTAGCGAGCGTTGAATGATCTTTATGAGTATGTGTAACAATTATATGCTCAACGTTTTTATTCTCGACGTTTCTTAATATATTTTCTAAATGCTGATTATCATCAGGTCCAGGGTCAATAATGATCAAGTTATTGTTTCCTAATATATATGTATTTGTCCCATTAAATGTTGTTGGGCCACCATTTTGAGCAGTTATTGATTTTATCTGATAATTCATTTAATAATAATTTTTTTTATATAATTTTTAAATTAGTTACTGATTTATAAAATTATTTTTTATTTTTTATTTTATATACTTTAATTATGAATAAAATAACAATATACATATAACTGCAAGTACATTATAGCTATTGCAGTAATGATATTGGGGCGTAGCCAAGCGGTAAGGCATCGGGTTTTGATCTCGACATGCGCAGGTTCGAATCCTGCCGCCCCAGCCATATTTTAAATCCTTTTATTTTAAATATTATAAATTTTTATTATCAGTTTTTTATAAATTACGTCATGAATGAAAATAATAAAAGATTAATAAAGATATTATCTTACGCTGGTTTATTGCCATTTGTAATATCAATAATTTTTAGTTTTTCAAACTATGATCCATTCTTTTTAACTAATAACCTACTTATTCATATCTATGGAGCAATCATAGTTTCATTCCTGGCAGGAATTCATTGGGGTATTTTTTTATTAAAATACACATCATATAATTTATTAATACACAGTAATATAATAGCTGTATTATCGTTGTTCTCTTTTTTTCTAGATCATTCTATTGGAATATTTTTATTAATATTTTCTTTTCTATATCTTCTTTATATAGATCATATTTTGTATAGAAAGGGTATTCTTGAACATTACTATTTGGCTATTAGAGTGAATGTTAGTTTTTTGGTAATTAGCATTCTTATTATACATCTATTTTTTTATAATTTTTTCATAATATAGATTTATCATCAAGTCATATTCCATGAATAGGATCTTTCAAATTGCCCTGCCAGCTGAATGAGTTTCTCTTCATCACCAAGCTTTCCTCCAAAATGCATTCCTATCGGCAGCCCCTTACTTGAAGTCCATAAAGGTAATGACATCGCAGCTCCACCCGATTGATTAAAAACTGCCGTATAAGGAGAAAATTCTTTAAATAAATAATTTAATTGTTTGTCAACATCGGTATGGTCTGTTTTTATTTTACCAAGTTTTAGATCTGGTTTTGCTAACGTAGGTGTTAATATTAGATCGTACCCTTGAAGGAAATCTCCAATACGCCTTCCTATTAAATGCATTGTATTCATTGCATTTAAGTAATCAATGGCAGTATATTGTTTTGCTTCTTCCATCCAGGACCAATGAAGTGGTTCAACATCTGTGTCTTTAATTTTAACACCAAGAAATTCAGATCTTTTTGTTAGGTTGTTTAAAAGATTTATTCCAGGAAGAATTTTCCATGCTTTTAATATAGGCAGGTCACTTAAATCAGGGTACGCTTCCTCTACGATATGACCGAGATCTTCACATAACTTTCCAGTTTTCAATGTGTTTAAAACAGATTCATTGTTAATTTTATTTCCTTCAAAATCAGTTGTGCAAATTGCAATTTTTAATTTCTTAGGATCTGTTTCTGCGGCTTTAGAAAATTTATCATTATTTTTAGGAGCGACATAAGGGTCACCGGGTAATATGTTAGAGGAAATATCAAGTAAAGTTGCACTATCTCTAACGCTTTTTGAAAGACAATGGCTTGTAGCCATTCCACCTAGGCCTTCTCCAAGGTCAGGGTAATATGAAATTCTTCCACGAGATGGCTTCAATCCGAAGAGTCCGCATAATGAAGCTGGTACTCTAATACTCCCACCGCCGTCTGTTCCATGTGCCATCGGCACATAGCCAGCAATAATTGCTGCTGCAGATCCGCCTGATGAACCACCTGGTGAATATTCTATATTTAAAGGATTTCTTGTTGGTCCATTTAATACAGGTTCGGTTGTTAACGACAAGGCTAGTTCTGGAGTTTTTGTTAGTCCTAATATTATTAATCCAGCATCTTTATATTGTTTGACCAGACCGCTGTCATGTTTTGCAATATTACTCTGGAATAACTTGCTGGATAACGTTGTTGGTAAGCCTTTATAGGATACATTTAAATCTTTTAATAAAAAAGGAACCCCTGCAAATGGCCCATTAGGAATTCCGTTTTCGATAGTTTTATTAGCTGCGTCATAAGCTTTTATGACTACTGCAGAAATAGTTTTATCTTCGCTCTCTATTGAACTTATTGCTAAATCAAGTAACTCCTTAGGATGGATATCTTTATTTTTTACTATTTTTGCTAAGTCAGTAGCGTCATAGGATTTATATTCATTTAATTGCATATTATTAACCTTAATTATTAATTTATTTCAAATCCCGCATAATCATTGGCGACTATTTCTTCGCATTTCTTAATGTATAATGGTAATCCTCCAACAAAAGGCATAAAAATTCTTTTTTTACCTTTTATATTTGATCCTAAATACCAAGATTTACAATTATATCTTAGTGTATTTCTTGCAGTTCTTTCATTATAAGCTACCCACTTATTTTCAGCATCAAGTGTAGTTTCGATCGTCGATAGAGATTTTTTTTTCATATAGATAAGGCATTGAGCTATCCAATTTACATGCTGTTCAATTGTAGGTACCATATTAGTTAATACAGAAGGACTTCCTGGGCCAGTTATTGTAAAAAAATTAGGGAATCCGTTTATTGCTAATCCAAGGTAGAGTTTTGGGCCATTTTTCCATTTGGATTCCAAGCTTATATTATTTCTACCTACTATATCAATTTGTTTCATCGCCCCCGTCATTGCATCGAAACCTGTAGCTAAGATAATCATATCAACACTTTTAGTATTTTCTGCAGTATAAATTTGAGTTTTATCAATTTTTAAAATTGGATATTTTTTCGCATTAAATAGATAAACATTATTGTTATTGAAGGTTTTATAATAGTCTGTGTCTATTACCAATCTTTTGCACCCAACTATCGAATTTGGCGTTAATAATTTTGCTATTTTTTTATCAGAAACTGTTTCACGAATTTTTTTTTCAATATAGTTTGAGGTTGTTTTATTAGCCTTCTCATCAATTGTGATATCAGTAAACGCTGCAAGAAAAGCAAGTCCACCTTTCTCCCATCTTTTATCGTATTCATTTTTTAGCTCATCTTTAGAAACCTGAAGAGCAGATTTATCATTATAATTTGTTAAAAATCCACTAGCTAATTTTTTTGCTTTTTCTCTATTTTTTTTATAATTTTTTTTAAAATTTATTACTTCTTTTGGATTTAATTCCCTATTATGAGCAGGTACTGCATAATTTGCGGTTCTCTGAAAAACATAAAGATTTTTTGCAGTTTCTGATATTATTGGAATTGCTTGCATTGCAGATGATCCTGTTCCAATTACAGCAATATTTTTATTTGTAAATGAAATTTTTTTATCTGGCCATAAAGAAGTCTGATACACTTCTCCTTTAAATTCTTCTAATCCAGGTATGTTAGGTTTGTTTGGTGTCGATAAACAGCCGGTTGCCATTATACAAAACTGAGCTGTATATTGTTTTTTTGTAGAATATATTGACCATATTTCTTTTTTATCATTATAAATTATTTTTTTTATTTTTGTTTCTAATTTAATATCTTTTCTTAAATCAAATCTGTCCACCACATGATTAATGTATTTTAAGATTTCTGGTTGTGTAGCGTATTTTTCAGTCCATTCCCATTCTTGCTGTAATTCTTCTGAGAATTGGTATGAGTATTGTAGGCTTTCGGTATCACATCTCGCTCCAGGATATTTATTCCAAAACCAAGTTCCCCCAACTCCACAAGCTTTCTCTAAAACAATAGCTGATAAACCTATTTTTCTAAGTTGATACAACATATAAACACCAGCAAAACCTGACCCAATTACTATTGCGTCATAGGCATCTTTCCCCTCTATTTTTTCTTTTAAATTAAGTTGTTTTCCACTTAGATTAAAGTCCATTTCTGTGTATATCTCCCTAAATAAAGATAGAATATCCTATAATAAATTTTACTTATATAAAAAACTTTTATATTGGTTTTAATACTATTATAATAAATTCTTAAACAAGGAGTAGAAAAATGATATTCGACCACAGAACGTATACAATACAACCGGGTAAAATGAATGCATATGTTGAAATATTCGAAACTGTTGCTAATCCAGTTGCACAAAAACATGGACTACAATTGGTTGCATACCTAATTAGTAAGGTAGGGCAGTTGAATCAGGTTGTTCATATATGGCAATATAAAAATATGGAAGAGTTTGAAAATCTTAGAGAAAAAAGAGATGCGGATCCTGAATGGGCTGTTTATAGGCAAAAGATTGCTGGTATGATTACCGCTCAAGAAGATAAGATAATGGTTGGAACTAATTTCTCTCCTATAAAATAATTCATCATATTTGTATCAAAATATTTAATAGTATTGGATCTTGAACATGGGCATTAGCACTAAAGATATATTAAAGAAAAAAACAACTGACGGCTCTATGATTTCAGGAGGACATTTAGTTGCTAAAGCGCTAAAAAATGAAGGTGTCGATACTATTTTTACGCTATGTGGTGGACATATTATAGATATATATGATGGATGTATTGATGAGGGAATAAGAATAATTGATGTTAGGCATGAGCAAACTGCAGCACATGCTGCTGATGGATACGCAAGGCAAACTGGAAAGCTAGGATGCGTCGTTACAACTGCAGGTCCAGGTTTTACAAATGCAATAACTGGAATAGCGACTGCTTTCAGGTCCGAGAGTCCTGTTTTGCATATTGGAGGACAAAGTGCTCTTAGCCAATGGAAGATGGGCGGCCTTCAAGACTTACCCCATGTTGATATTGCAAAGCCTATAACAAAATTTGCATCTACCGTGATGTCAACAGAAAGAATTGCTGATATGGTTGCGATGGCAGCAAGAGAATGTTTTAACGGATCCTATGGTCCGTCTTATCTAGAAATTCCTCGTGATGTCCTGGATAAAGAAGTACCTATGGAATCGGTTGTTATTCCAAATCCTGGCTCATACAGAGCCTCAATTAAAAATTCTGGTGATCCTCAGGACATTATAAAAGTTGCTGAAATATTATCAGCAGCTGAAAGGCCAGCAATCTTGTTTGGGCAACAAGTTTGGAGCTCAAGGAGCCATAATGAGGCTATAGAATTTATAACAAAAGCAATGATACCATCCTATGCTAACGGCGCCAGTAGGGGCATGATTGATAATAACGATCAATATTGTTTCGATAGAACGAGATCAGATGCATTTAAGGAAGCTGATGTAATAATCATAGTTGGTACACCGTTTGATTTTAGAATGGGATACGGTAAAAGGATATCAGATAACGTTAAGTTAATTCAGATCGATCAGAATTATGGGACCTTAGGAAAGAATAGAGATATCGATATTGGTATTTTAGGTCATCCTGGAACTGTTTTGGAACAAATTAGCCGTTTATTGCCAGATGGTATCAGCACTGAGATTAAAAAGAAACGATCTGAGTGGATAGGTAAGCTCAGAGATCTTGAAAAAGTTAAGTATGAAAAATTATTGCCTTTATTTACATCTAACAATAGTCCTATTCATCCTTATCGAGTAGCTTATGAGATTAATAATTTTTTGAATGAAGATACTATATTTATTGGTGATGGCGGAGATGTTGTTACTATCTCTGCTCAAGCAGTTAGACCTAAAGGTCCAGGACAATGGATGGATCCTGGTGCTTTAGGAAGCTTAGGTGTTGGTACAGGATTTGCCATTTCTGCAAAATTAGCAGATCCTCATAAAGAAGTTCTTTGTTATTATGGCGATGGATCCTTTGGTATGACAGCTTTCGATATGGAGACAGCAGATAGATTTGGTGCTCCTTACATTGCCGTAATAGGAAATAATTCATCTATGAATCAAATTAGATATGGACAGCTATCAAAATACGGCCAACAAAGAGGAAATATTGCTAATAAATTAGGCGATATGGATTTTTCTGTATTTCCAAATATTTGGGGTGGATTTGGAATAGACGTTACAGAATCTGATAAGATAGCAGACGCTTTAATAATGGCGAGAAATTTTGTAAAGAAACAAAACAAATCTGTTGTTGTTAATATATGGGTTGATCCTAATGAATACGCTCCTGGAACAAAATCACAAACAATGTATAAATAATATTAACGAAAGTAATTAGAAATGAAAGCTTTGCAGGGTATAAAAATATTAGACTTTACTCACGTACAGTCAGGACCTACTTGCACACAATTGCTAGCTTGGTTTGGTGCTGATGTCATAAAATTAGAGCGGCCAGGAATCGGAGATGCAACACGAAGTCAGTTAAGAGACATTGATAACGTGGATTCCTTGTATTTTACTATGTTAAATCACAATAAAAAATCTATTACTCTTAACACAAAAACAGCCGAGGGCAAGAAGGTATTAGAAGATCTTATTGCAAAATCTGATGTTATGGTTGAAAATTTTTCGCCAGGAGCTCTTGATAGAATGGGCTTCCCTTGGGAGTATATACAAAAACTTAATGATAAGATTATTGTTGCTTCAATAAAGGGATTTGGGCCAGGACCTTACGAGGATTGTAAAGTTTATGAAAATATAGCTCAATGTACTGGTGGAGCTGCTGCAACAACTGGATTCTTAGATGGGCCACCTCTAGTTACTGGAGCACAAATTGGTGATTCTGGAACAGGTTTGCACCTTGCGTTAGGAATTGTTACCGCATTATTTCAGCGGGAGAAGACTAAAAAAGGACAGAAGGTTTCGGCTTCTATGCAGGATGGCGTAATTAATCTTTGTCGTGTCAAATTAAGGGACCAACAACGATTGGAAAAAGGGCCTTTAACAGAATACAGTCAATATGGAAAAGGAATCCCATTCGGTACTTCAACTCCTCGCGCTGGAAACGATTCTGGAGGCGGTCAACCGGGTTGGATTTTAAAATGTAAGGGTTGGGAAAATGATCCTAATTCATATGTTTATTTTATAACTCAAGCCCCAGTTTGGGAAAAGATATGTAAATTAATCAATAAACTAGAATGGGTAAATGACAAAGGTTATAGCACGCCAGCTTCAAGATTAGATAAATTGACTGAAATTTTTGAAACCATAGAAGATTGGACAAAAACAAAAACGAAGTATGAGGTTACTGAATTATGTGATCCAGAAGGTATTCCATGCGGACCAATTTTGTCTATGAAAGAAATTTCTGAAGATCAATCTTTGCGTGATACTGGAACTATTGTCGAAATAGATCATCCAGAAAGAGGAAAATATTTATCAGTTGGTTGTCCAATTAAATTATCCGAATCCCCTGTTGACGTTGAAAGGTCTCCGTTGCTTGGTGAGCACAACATTGAAATATTACAAGACCTTCTTGGTTATAATGAGGATAAAATAAATTTAATACAATCTTCCGGTGCATTGGGCGATAAATAAGTAGGTTTTTATGAAAATTATTTTACATGGGCAACAAGCTTTTGGCAAAGCGGTGTTAGAGAATTTATTAGAAAATAATAAAGATATTGTTGCAGTATGCTCGGCACCAGATAAGGAAAATACAAAAATTGACCCTCTTGTGGAGCTGGCAAGAGAGAAGGATTTGCCAGTTTACCAACCTTCAAGTTGGAAAACTCCAGAGGCATTAGAGAAGATAAAATCATTTGAAGCAGACTTATGCATAATGGCTTATGTTTTATTAATGGTTCCAAAGGCCGTATTAGATGAACCAACATATGGCACGATTCAATACCATCCTTCCATATTGCCAATGCATAAAGGACCTTCGTCAATTAATTGGCCGATATATAATGGTGAGAAAAAAACTGGAATAACGATATTTTGGCCAGATGATGGGCTAGATACAGGCCCTATTTTGCTACAAAAATATTGTGATATTAGTTCGGATGATACTTTAGGGTCGTTATATTTTAATAAGTTATTTCCACTAGGCGTTGAGGCTATTGCAGAATCGATTGAATTGATTGAAACTGGTATTGCACCAAAATTATACCAGGAAAAACAAAGTGGAAGCTATGAATCGTGGTTTGGCAGGCCTGAATCAAAAATAGATTGGAATAATTCTGCTCACTCAATATATAATCAAATAAGGGCAAGTAACCCTCAACCTGGTGCATGGACCACATTAAATGGTGTTGAAGTAAAAGTCTACGATGCTGCTCATTCAGATTTGACTGGGAATAGCGGAGAGATAGTCAATGTAAATAATGATGGTTTTGTAGTTGCTACAGGTCAAAATTCTATACTAATAAAAAAATTAAGGGTAAATAAAGAGAAAATATCTGCTAATGATTATATTAAAGATAATAAAATAAAAATTGGCGATAAATTTGAATAATAATATAAATACGAAAGAAATTAAATGGTAGTTAAAACAGATATAGAGATAGCAAGAGAAGCCGATATAAAACCTATTACAGAGGTAGCAAGTAATATTGGAATACAATCTGATATGTTGTCTTTATATGGAAAATATAAAGCAAAGATATCAGAAGATTTTATTAAAAAAATTAAGGATAATAAAAAAGGTAAACTTATTTTAGTTACCGCTATTACACCGACTCCTGCAGGTGAAGGAAAAACTACAACAACCGTTGGTTTAGGGGACGGATTAAATAAAATAGGGAAAAAAGCGCTTATATGCATCAGAGAACCTTCTCTTGGTCCATGTTTTGGCATGAAAGGCGGTGCAGCCGGAGGAGGTAAAGCGCAAGTTATTCCAATGGAAGATATCAATTTGCATTTTACCGGAGATTTTCACGCAATTGGAGTAGCTCATAATTTGTTGTGCGCTATGGTCGACAATCACATATATTGGGGGAACGATTTAAACATAGATTCAAGACGTGTTGTGATTAGGAGAGTTGTTGATATGAACGATAGAGCTCTTAGAGAAATAGTTTCTTCTCTGGGGGGTGTCTCGAATGGATTTTCTAGAAACGATGGATTTGACATAACGGTTGCTTCAGAGGTTATGGCTATATTCTGCCTAGCAAATGATCTGGAAGATTTAACCGAAAGGTTAGGAAATATAGTTGTAGCTTACACAAGGGATAAAAAACCTATAACTGCAAGGCAATTAAAAGCGAATGATGCAATGGCAGTTTTATTGAAGGATGCTTTTATGCCTAATATTGTACAAACTCTAGAAAATAACCCAGCCTTTGTACATGGTGGTCCTTTTGCAAATATAGCCCATGGTTGTAATTCTGTAATTGCTACAGATACGGCATTAAAGATGGCAGATTATGTTGTTACTGAAGCTGGCTTTGGAGCTGATTTAGGGGCTGAGAAATTCTTTGATATTAAGTGTAGGAGTATGGGAGTCCAACCATCTGCAGTTGTTATTGTTGCGACGATTAGAGCATTAAAAATGCATGGTGGCGTAACAGTAAATGATTTAGGGGCAGAGAATGTTGGAGCTGTAGAAAGGGGATGCGATAATTTAATCCAGCATATTGATAATATGAAAAAATTTGGTGTAGAGGTGGTTGTGTCTATTAATAAGTTTACTAAAGATTCAGATTCGGAATTAGACATTGTGTCAAAGAGATTAAAAGATTTTGATTGCAAGGTTATTGTTGCATCTCACTGGTCTGATGGAAGCGAGGGCATAGAGGTCTTAGCAAAGGAAGTTGTTAGAATTTGTGACGAAGACACTTCAAACTTTAATTTACTTTATGATAATGATATGTTGTTAGTAGATAAAATTAAAAAGATAACTGCAGATATATATAGAGCTTCTGAAGTTTTTCTCTCAGCAAGAGTTATCAATCAACTAAAAGACTGGGAGAATTTGGGTTATGGTCATTTCCCTATATGTATGGCTAAGACACAATACTCTTTTTCTACAGATCCAAAATTAAAAAATGCACCTATTGGGCATAAAATCGAAATAAAAGATGTCAGGCTATCGGCTGGAGCAGGTTTCATAGTTGCTATTGCTGGTGACATAATGACAATGCCTGGTCTTCCAAGAAAGCCTGCAGCAGAATCTATAAAATTAGATATATCTGGAAATATAGAAGGTTTGTTTTAATTAAATTTTAGTTTATAAGATTTATATTGACCTTATATAATTTTAATCAAAAAAAGTATGTAAAATATGATGCGCGATAAAGATAAACCTAAAAAAGGTTATACAAAAGGTCGGCTACTAAAGGATTCTGAGAGAGAAGAGTTATCGAATTTTCTAGGGTTGTCTGTATATAAGAGGGAGGACTTAATAGAGTATCTTCACTTAATTCAAGATGAGTTTCATTGCGTTACTTATGGTAATTTGCATGCACTAGCTGATTTGTTACGCATACCAATGGCTGAAACATTAGAAGTTGCATCATTTTATGCTCATTTTGATATTATTTCTGATTTAGATGACAGGTTGACTGTTCAGACTATTAGAGTTTGTAATTCTGTAACGTGCCATATGTTTGATAGCGAAAATCTATATAATGATTTAAAGGAATCATCTGCTTCTGGTTATAGAGTGGTAAAGGCTCCATGCATGGGCAGGTGTGACAAAGCCCCTGTTTGTGAGGTTAATAAACTGCACATCGAATCAGCAACGCAAGAAAAAGTTAACGCACATATTAATAACGATAACTATAAACTTGTAATTCCTAATTATATAAACCACGCTGCATATGTAAAAGATTCAGGGTATACTGTGTTCCAAAATTGTTTAAATGGCACAATTACAGATGAGCAGATAATATCTATTTTAAAAGATGCTAATCTTAGAGGATTAGGTGGAGCTGGATTCCCAACGGGAGTTAAGTGGGAAATTTTATTAAAAAAAGATGGACCAAAATATTTGGCCGTTAATGCCGATGAAGGAGAGCCTGGAACATTTAAGGATAAATATTATCTTGAGAATAATCCATGCTCATTCATAGAGGGAATGTTGATAGCTGCTTGGACTGTTAAAGCTGAGAAAATATACATATACATAAGAGATGAATATCCAGCGGCATTACAGATATTAAAGAATGAGATAAAGGAGCTTGAAAAAAGCGGAATTAATAAGAATATAGAAATAGAAATTAAACGTGGAGCTGGATCTTACGTCTGCGGTGAAGAGTCTGCAATGATTGAATCTATTGAAGGCAAAAAAGGATTTCCTAGGCATAGACCACCATATGTTGCTGATGTTGGGATCTTCGGCAAGCCAACTTTAGTTAATAATGTTGAAACATTATATTGGATACCTATGATATTGAAAAATGGATCCGAATGGTTTGCGAATAAAGGTATCAATGGTTCTAAGGGTTTAAGAACTTATTCTGTTTCCGGTAGAGTAAGAAATCCTGGTATTAAAATAGTACCTGCAGGTGTAACTGCTAATCAATTAATTGACGAATATTCGGGTGGCATATTGGAAGATCATGAATTTACAGGATATCTTCCAGGTGGTGCTTCAGGGGGCATCCTTCCATCTCGTTTGGCGGATATCCCTTTGGATTTTAATAATTTATCTAAATATGGGTGTTTTGTAGGATCCCATGCAGTGGTTATATTATCAGATGCTGATAATATAAAGGATATAGCAATAAATTTGATGGATTTCTTTGAGCACGAGAGTTGTGGTCAATGTACCCCTTGTCGCGTTGGGACAGAAAAAGCCTTAAATTTAATGAAAAAACAAGTATGGGATATAGAATTATTAAATGATTTAGCTAGTGTTATGAGTGAAGCGTCTATATGCGGATTGGGGCAAGCAGCTCCAAATCCTCTGCTTTCTATTATTAAGTATTTTCCGGAGTTGACCAATCAATAAGTACGTAAAATTTAAAATAAATAATCAAGAGGTAACCGCTTCTAAGGATGAATCTATTTGGGAGATATCTAAAAGGATGGATATTGATATACCTCATTTATGTTACTCAACGCAATCTGGATACGAAGCAGATGGTAATTGCAGAGCCTGCATGGTTGAAATAAAAGGTGAAAGAAATCTTGTAGCCTCATGCATTAGAAAGCCAGCTGAGGGCATGGAAATTGATACTAATTCTGCCAGGTCTAAGAAAGCAAGAAGTATGGTCTTTGAATTACTAATGACAGACCAACCTAAAAATTCATCAGCTCACGATCTTCAGTCAAATTTATTAAAATGGGCATCTGCAATTAATGGTAATGTAAGCTCTAGATTCCCGACTACGCCCAAGCCTGTTGTTGATAATTCACACCAAGCAATTACAGTCAATCTCGATTCTTGTATCAATTGTAATTTGTGTGTACAGGCTTGTAGAGAGGTTCAGGTGAATGATGTTATTGGTATGGCTTACAGAGGAAGTAAGTCAAAAATTGTATTTGATTTAGATAGTGAATTAGGTGAATCCACATGTGTTTCATGTGGAGAATGTGTTCAAGTTTGCCCTACTGGCGCATTAATGGAATCAAATTTACTAAACAAATCAAATGTTAGGGAGCATTATCCAGATAGAAGCGTAGATACTTTGTGTCCTTTTTGTGGAGTTGGTTGTCAAACAAACGTTAAGGTAAAGGGTAACAAAATAATATCAATTGATGGAAGAGATGGCCCATCAAATGAAAGTCGTTTATGCGTAAAGGGTAGATTTGGTTTTGATTATATATCTCATCCAGACAGGTTATTATCACCTTTAATAAGAATAGATAGCAATACTAAGAGTTTTGATTTGAAGATAGATAATTCTAATATAAAAGATTATTTCCGCGAAGCCTCATGGGAAGAAGCTCTAAGTTTAGCTGCTAAAAATTTAAAGAAAATATCTGATCAATATGGCGGCAAAAGTATTGCTGGATTTGGCTCTGCAAAATGTTCGAATGAAGAAGCTTATTTATTCCAAAAATTAATTCGGCAAGGCTTTGTATCGAATAATGTAGACCACTGCACTCGCCTTTGTCACGCCTCTTCTGTTTTTGCTTTAATGGAATCTCTGAATTCTGCAGCTGTAACAGCTCCATTTACTGATGCACTCAAATCAGATTGTATTATTGTTATTGGGGCAAGGCCTTCAGAAAATCACCCCGTTGCTTCTACGTATATAAAAAATGCTATAAAAAAGGGTTCAAAATTAATATTGATTGATCCAAGGGGACAAAAACAAGGTTTAGCAAAATATGCTGAACATATCATTCAATTTAAACCTGGGCAAGATTTAGCATTGCTAAATGCTATGATTCATACAATTATTAAAGAAAAATTATACGATACTAATTTCGTAAAAAATAGAACAATAGGATTTGACAATCTTGTTGAAGAGACAAAAGATTTTTCACCTAAGAATATGGAAAAAATATGCGGTATAAAAGCATCTGTAATCATAGATATAGCAAGGTTATATGCTAAATCAGATAAATCAATTATCTTTTGGGGTATGGGAATTTCACAGCATATTCACGGAACTGAAAATGCTAGATGCTTGATCTCATTAGCTTTAATATCAGGACATATTGGTAAAGATGGTACAGGTCTTCATCCTTTGCGTGGACAAAATAATGTACAAGGGGCTTCAGATGCTGGACTCATACCAATGGTATATCCTGACTACAACTCTGTTCAAGATGAATTGGTTAGAAAAATGTACCAAGAATTTTGGGGTAAAGATTTAAGTAATGAATCTGGTCTTACTGCAGTTGAAATTATTAATGAAATTCATGCCTCTAATATAAAAGCAATGTTTATTCTAGGTGAAAACCCGGCAATGTCAGATCCGGATACAGTGCATACTCGTAAAGCAATCGCTGCTCTTGATTTCCTTGTTGTTCAAGAAATATTTCTTACTGAGACTGCTTGGAATGCAGATGTTATTTTTCCAGCTTCAACTCATGCAGAAAAATGGGGAACTTATACTAATACGAATAGACAAATTCAAATTGGTAGGCAGGTTGTTAAGCCGCCAGCTAATGCAAAGGAAGATTGGTATATAATAACTGAGTTGGCAAGGCATATAGGACTTGATTGGAAGTATACTCACCCAAAAGATATTTTTAAAGAAATGTCTGAAATTATGGGCTCTCTGGATAATATTACTTGGGAAAGGTTGGTTATAGAAGAATCTGTTACATATCCATGTCTATCTCCAGATAGCGATGGTGAAGATATATTATTTGGTGATAAATTTCCTACAAAAGATGGTAGAGCATTAATAGTCCCCACATCCATAGTTCCTCCAGCTGAGACTCCTGATCAGGACTATCCAATGGTACTAACGACTGGACGGCTTCTAGAGCATTGGCATACTGGGGCAATGACTAGAAGGGCAAGCATATTAAATTCTATTGAACCGGATCCTATTATTTGTTTAAATAAGTATGATATGGAAAAATTTAATATATATCCAGGTAACAAAGTTACGATATCAACGCGTCGAGGTAAAATTATAATGAATGCAAGGCAAGACCCTGATGTTCCGGAGGGAGTAGTGTTTGTTCCATTTTGTTATACAGAAGCAGCCGCCAATGTGCTAACAAGTTCCAGGCTTGATCCTGCAGCAAAAATACCTGAATTTAAATTCTCAGCTGCTAAAATTAGCTTAGCTGAATAATATTTCAGCATTGCGGTACTCTGTTTGTAAAGTTGTTTTAATAAAAAGGTAATATCATGAATAAAAAAATATGTATCTTGGGTGCCGGTGGTATAGGATCATGTGTTTCTGCTTCAATGACTGATGCAGGATGTGATATAACATTGGTTGATCAATGGGCTGACCATATAAATAAAATTAAATCAGATGGTTTGCGTGTTATTACTAAAGAAGAAGACAAAACAAGAAAAGTTAACGCTTTCCATTTGAGTGATTTAGCCACTTTTGAGCCAAAGTTTGATTATATATTTATGGCTGTTAAGTCTTATGATACGCAATGGATGGCAAAATATGCTAGCGTCTATTTAAGGGACACTGGCACATTAATTGGACTACAAAATGCATTTAACGATGATTTAAATGCAGAAATGATTGGTAGAGATAGAATAATAGGTTCTGTAGTTGAATTAAGTTGTGAAGCATTTATTCCAGGAATTGTTCAACGTAATACCGTTCCTACAGGTACATGGTTTGCTGTTGGTGAATTAGATGGCAGTAAAACTGAAAGATTATTAGAGATTCAATCATTAATGAAACTTGTTGGAAATTGTGATATTACTGATAATATTTATGGAGCTAAATGGACTAAGTTAATAGCTAATTCAATGACCTGTCCTTTTTCGTCATTAAATCTTAAAAATTGGGAAGCTATAAAATTACCTGGTATGTTTGATTTTTCTGTGGGTGTAGGAAAAGAGTCTTTTAAGGTAGGACAAGCTCTAGGTCATATGATAGAACCGTTATTTGGCCTTACAACAGATGAAATAGGAAATGCTGGAGAAGGTGCGGCTGAATTAGTCATGAAGCGAATGGTTAATGATGTTGGCCCTAACGCCCGTACGCATGCAGCTCAGGACCATGCTAAAGATAGAAGAAGTGAGATAGAATTTATCAATGGTAGAGTTTCAGAAGAAGGAAAAAAATTAGGTATTCCAACGCCTTATAACGACGCAGTTGTTGAAATAGCGAAGATGACACATAGTGGCGAAATAAAACTAGACCCATCAAATTTAGAATTACTATTAAATAAAATTAAATAAAATTAAAATTTATAGTTTTTCAAAATCTGATTTTTCATTAAATGGTAAATCCTGTAGATATCTTCTAAGGCAATCTAGGGCCATTTCAACTGCACCTAATCGAATTCTTTGCTCGTCACCAACAAAGTACCCTATTCTTGAAGTAACATTATCTGAGTCCGATAGGGAAATATAGGCTTCGGCTTCGTTATCTAGAGTATTTTTAATTATTATGGATAAACCATAAGATACAGAAAATTGATTCCTAATTCTTGATGCAATGATATCCGATCCCCTAAGATCTATAGTATTCTTTTCCTGGATATCAAACTGTGTATAGATATTCTCAATATTATTGGAAAATATTCCACACTTTAGTATTTTTCCATTAGGATCTTCTGATGATAACCGAGCTGCGGTTCCTCCGTTTGTTTTTAATTCTACAATAGCTATAGTTTTGTTACTTTTTTCTAATATTTTGGTAATAACGCCTTCCAGTGTATTTTTATCTTCAGCAAAAATAAAATTATTTAGTTTTTTTCTTATATCGTTTTCAACTGGCTTAAGATTTTTTTCTATTTGCTCTAAAGATGATGCTTTGATATATAACTTGGTTTCGAGTTGTGGGTAATGAGCTTGGAAACCGAGCTTTACAATATTATCTGGAGATAGCTTAAGGGAATCATTTAAGATTGAATCAGCGCGTGATTCACCAATACCATAAGAATGGAAGGTTTTGAGTTTGGTAATTACTTTTTCACCAGACAAAGCAAGTAATCTTGGAATAATTTCATTTTCAAGCATTCTAAAGAGTTCTCGTGGAACTCCTGGGGTAAAAAAGAATCTAGAATTCTTGATATTTATAGCAAATCCACAAGCTGTTCCAACGGGATTATCAATTAATTCTGATGTTTTTGGGAGCATTGCCTGTTTTTTATTGTTTTCTGTCATAGTTCTTCCGCGCATAGTAAAGAAGCCTTCCATTTTACTAAGCCAGTCTTCTCTTAATTCTAATTCCATGCCAGAAGCTTCGGCTGCAATTTCTTGCGATAAATCATCTACAGTTGGTCCAAGCCCACCATTAACTATTACAGCGTCAGACCTTTTTGAAGCTAATATAAATGCATCTAGTAATTCTTTTCTATCGTCGCCTACTGTTGTTCCCCAAACAACAGATAATCCTACTTCCTCTAGCTTACGACTCATATACGAAAAATTTGAATTAATTATTTTCCCGCTAAGTATTTCATCCCCTGTACAGATTATTTCTATTTGCATTTTTGTCTCCAGTTCAGTGTAATTTATAACTTTATTTATTTAAATTTAAATATTTTTTTCCTTTAAAAAACCATAATAGAATTAAGATTTGTAATGTAAAGATAAAGAAGAAACTCATTTTATATGCATCTGGATTATATTGGCCATCGGCAGTTAATGGGAATAAGTCTATAATTACACCAATCAAATACTGTATAAAAAATGCGACTACGAATGTTCCAAGATTTACCACCGTATTAGCTCTAGAAGATAACGATAAGCCAAATCTTTCCGTAATCCAAGGGTAAGAAAGTATCCCACCTTGTCCTGTCATGGCGAAGATAATCCAAGTATAAAATGCTATTTTATGATTTATAAGGAATAATGGTATTAATGAGAATATATTGACAATTAATATGTATTGAAGAATTTTTAAGATATTTACGTTATATTTAGTTAATATCTTTGCAATTAATCCGCTAAGAAAAATTCCCGATATTACAGATAATGCAATAATAGTTAGACTTGTTGCAACTTGCTCTCTTCCTAATCCAGCAACATCATGTAGCCAGGGGCCGGTCCAGAGTGTGAGCAAGGCAATGTGTGCCCCACCTGTAATCCATATTAATGGGGCTAAGTGCCATAGAGCCTTATCTTCAAAAACTTTTTTTAATCCGCTTAATTGCACTTTTAAGGTTTCGTCTGTTTTGGTGGTGCTATTATTAGGTATAAAAAGGTAGGTAAGTATTAT
This sequence comes from Rhodobiaceae bacterium, assembly GCA_018651345.1. Classification (GTDB taxonomy): domain Bacteria; phylum Pseudomonadota; class Alphaproteobacteria; order Rhizobiales; family TMED25; genus CAJIYR01. The sequence continues at coordinate 29,804 of JABIEF010000073.1, read as the reverse complement.
AATTACAAAAATTAATATAATAAATAAAGCGTATGCACCGCGCCAGCTAAAGTATTGTAAAATTATTTCGGTTGGCCAACTTGTGATAAGAATACCTATCTGGCCTGCTCCCATGATTATTCCATTACCAAGAGCATAATTATTCGGTTTCAAATACATACTAACTGCTTTAAAACCTGCCATCAAACAGCCAGAAAAACCAACACCCATTAGAATCCTAGCAAATGTCATAACATAAATATTATTGCTCAATGCAAAAGCAATACAGCCAATTGCTGCCAGAGATAATAGTGCAATTTGCACTTTTTTTGGTCCATGGCTATCCAGATAAATACCAAGAGGTATTTGTGCTGCTGCATGTGCAATTAATAAAGATGAAGACAATAGGCCCAACGACGCTGCTGTTAAACCAATATCGTTGATTAAATTAGGTGCAATTATTGTATTAATAGAACGAAATATTATGGCCAATAAATAGCCTAGGCTAAAGACGATAATAATGCTGTACGCTTGTTTCATAATACATTTAATTTCTATTTTTAATACTATTCTGGAATAACATATTAGGCGGGTATTAGATATTAATTTATGAATAAATTAATCGTTTTTGTATTTGATGGGAGTAACGATTGACGCAACAATATCCTGAACAGATATTGTTCCTACTAATTTTCCTTTATTATTTAATACCGAACCGATGTCTAGCCCGCTTTCGGTTATAATTTTAGCAGCTTCTTCAATTGTCATATCAGGAGAGACTATTGCTTCGTTAGTTAATTCTTGGTTTATTTCCTTTTTCATGATTGTTTTGCATTGTATTACCCTCCCTCTATTTACTTCAGAGACAAATTTTGAGATATAAGAGTTCTCGGGATTTAACACAATTTCTTGACCGTCTCCTTCTTGAATTATTTTTCCATCTCTTAGTATGGCAATATTATCTCCAAGCCTCAAGGCTTCATCAAGATCATGGGTAATAAAAATGATCGTTTTATTTAGTTCTTTTTCTAATTGAACTAACATATCTTGCATATCCATCCTTATTAATGGATCAAGTGCTGAAAACGGTTCATCCATTAATAGTATGGGAGCATCGTTGGTTAATGCCCTCGCAAGGCCAACTCTTTGTTGCATCCCTCCGGATAGCTGGTTAGGGTAATAATTTTCAAATCCATTTAGACCAACTCTGTCAATCCATTTTAAGGCTTCTTTTTCTCTTTCTTTCTTTTCTACACCTCTAATTTCTAGACCAAAGTATGTATTTGAAAGGACAGTTCTATGTGGAAGTAATGCAAATTTTTGAAACCCCATTGCTATCTTATTTCTTCTAAAATTTGTAATTTCCTTGTCACTCATGGACGTTATATCTTCTCCGTCAATTATAACATTTCCTGAAGTTGGGTGGATTAATTGATTTAGATGTCTTATTAGTGTTGATTTTCCTGAGCCGGATAGACCCATGAATACTTGAATCTTATTTTTTTTAATACCGATATTAATATCTTGAAGTGCAAGAACGTGATTATGTTTAGATTGAAGTTCAGATTTTCCTATTCCATCTGCAACCAAATCAAGAACTGATTCTGGATTTGGTCCAAATATTTTATTTATATTTTGAATTTGAATATATTCTTTATTGCTCATCAACAGTTTCCTGGTATTTCTGCATGCGTTTTCCGTATGCTTGTGTAACTCTATCAAATATTATAGCTATACCGACAATAGCGAACCCATTCATCATACCTAATGTAAAGAATTGATTTTGTATTGCCTGAAGGACCGGTTGGCCAAGTCCTTGAACACCGATCATTGAAGCAATTACTACCATTGATAGAGCAAGCATTATTGTTTGGTTTATTCCTGCCATAATTGTTGGTAGGGCTAAGGGTATTTGTATTTTAGTTAATCTCTGAGCATAGGATGCCCCATAGGCATGACCAGCTTCCATGACATTATTATTAACAAGTCTAATGCCTAAATTTGTTAAACGAATTATTGGAGGAATTGCATAAATAATAACCGCAAGCAGTCCTGGAACTTTTCCTATTCCAAGAAGCATCACAACAGGTATAAGATACACAAAGCTTGGCATTGTTTGCATTACATCTAATATTGGACTTGCTATCCTAAGCGCAATATTAGAGCGTGCCATTAATATACCAATCGGTATTCCAATTGAGATAGCAAGTATCGCCGCAACAAAGGTCATAGAAATTGTTTTCATGGTATTTTCCCACATTCCTAGATAACCAATTAAAAGTAGCGTTAGCACAGAGCCTATTACTATTTTAATACTTTTACTGCCAAGCCAGGCTATAGAAGCAATAAGTACTAGTATAATAATCCATGAGGTGTCGGTTAAAAAATTTTCAGATTTAATTAGAAGCCATTTGACTGGCTCAAATATTAACTCTATGAGATCTCCGTACTCTCTAGAGAAATCTTTAAAGGATGCGTCTATAGCTTTTTTACCAGCTCTTAAAGTATCTTTTGATAATTGAGGAATTTGATTAAATAAACTCATACAATCCTAAACTTGTATCTTATTAAATAAAAAAAATAAGCGTCTAGTAATTTAATGCTAGACGCTTATTCTAAACGATTATAGACCTGCTAGTACTTTTTCTGCAACATCTGCGGAAACCCAAGTTTTCCAATCTTGATAATTTTCGAGATAATGCTCAGCGCCTTCAAGGCCAGTTGCTTGGTTGTCTGCATGCCAAGCTAACAATACATTTAGTGTATTGTTATCAAAGGATCTATTGGAAACATAATCCATTGCAATGCCTGCTGTTTCTGCAAAGTTTTCTGTTACAACTGTTTGAACAGGTGAGAACCCAAATGAGTTCACTTTAGGATCAGCACAATCTGCTATACCTATACAAGTCTCCCAAGCAGCTTTATCATGAGGAACTTCTGGTGTAAGTAAGAACATTGGCAATTTTCCAAGAATTGCAGTTGGAGCCCAATAGTAAGTAAATATAGGATCCCCATCATTTATATGCTTAGCAACATTTGCATCCATAGCTGCAGATGAACCTGGATCAACAATTTCCCAACCCTTTGCTTCCATATCATAGGCACGGAAAAGATTTTGATTAGTTAATTGACAATTCCATCCAGGAGGACACCCATTGAACGCTCCCTTAGATGGATCTTCTGGATGTGGGAATAAATCTGGACGTGCGATTACATCTTCCCAAGTTACTAATTCTGGATTTGCATCTTTTATATATTGAGGAATATACCATCCTTCAGCGCCACCTTGTGAAAAAACATCACCAACATTAATAAGGCGTCCTTCTGCTATTGCTGCGTTTAATGGAATTTTAAGAGCTAATGTCCATAATTCAGGTGCAACATCAGGCACACCCTTTCCTTCCATAGAAGTAAAAGTTGGCATAGTATCACCAGCTACTAGTTCTACGTCACACCCCATTGCTTCTAGTATAATTTTATCCATTTCAGCAATTATTTGAGCTGATGCCCAGTTCATATTTGCTATTGTTACCTCACCACAATCATCATTTGCTGCATTTGCATTAGCGCCAAAAAGCACTAGCAATGATAGTGATAACATTGAAAACTTAAAATATTTTTTTAACATAACTTCCCTTTTTTTTAAATTTTAATTACCCATCTTTAGGTAATTTTATATATAAATTAATCAAGTTATTGAAATAATAGCATATTTTGGATTAATTTGGAGATTTCTGATTATAACCTGTTAGCGGATTTTGTAAGTAACTGAAATATATAGATAAAAATAAGAATGTTTTTTCCCCTACATTGGCTGTTTTTGGCGAAGGATTGTGCATTATATTAATGAATGATTTTATTTAAATACTCTGCATCTTTGCGAATAAAAAAAGGCGCTAAAGAGCGCCTTTTTATAAATAAATATAGAAATTATTATATTGCGTCTTCCATTAGCTCTGTCACATATTCCCAATTAACTAGATTGTCAAACCATGCTTCAAGGTACTTTGGTCGTGCGTTTCTATAATCAATATAATAAGAATGTTCCCATACGTCACAACCCAATATTGGCGAAGCGCCATTAATTAAAGGATTTTCTCCATTTGCTGTTTTGCTAACTTCTAATTTTCCATTATTTACTGATAACCAGCACCATCCAGAACCAAATTGTGTCATGCCAGCATTAATGAAATCTGCTTTAAATTTTTCAATACTACCAAGATCTTCAATTATTTTTTTCTCTAAATTTGACGGCATGTTTCCGCCACCATTTGGTTTCATCATTTTCCAAAAATGCAAATGGTTATAATGTTGGGCCGCATTATTAAATAATCCTGCATTATTTCCATGACTAGATTTTACTATTTCAACAATATCTTTATCAGCTAACCCAGAATCTTTAAGTAGGTTATTACCATTTGTAACATATGCAAGGTGATGCTTATCATGATGAAATTCTAATGTTTCAGCGGACATATAAGATCCTAATGCATCATGTGCATAAGGTAGATCGGGTAATTCAAATGCCATTCGATAGACTCCATGTTTTAATTGTTTTAAAATATATATATAATATAGTTATTATAACAATAAATACAATATATATCAAAGTTTGATATATCTTTAAAAAAAGGCCTGAATTCCTGTTTGAGATCTTCCTATAATTAAGGAATGTATATCATTCGTACCTTCATAAGTATTAACTGTTTCGAGATTTAAAACATGCCTGATAACATGATATTCGTCGGATATACCATTGCCACCATGAATATCACGTGATGTTCTTGCAATTTCTAATGATTTTTGGCAATTGTTTTTTTTCATGAGTGAGATTGCAGCTGGATTAATTTTACGTTTATCAATTTCTCTTCCAAGTTTAATGGCACCTAACTGTCCAAGTGTTATTTCAGTTTGCATGTCTGCCAATTTTTTTTGAATTAGTTGGTTTGAGGCTAAAGGTCTCCCGAATTGTTTTCTTTCTAGTGTATAATTTCTTGCTGCGTGCCAGCAAAATTCTGCCGCGCCTATTGAGCCCCATACAATACCATATCGAGCTTTATTTAAGCAACTAAATGGACCTTTTAGCCCTATTGCTTCTGGAAGGATATTTCGATCTGGCACAAAGGTATCATCTAAAATTATTTGGCCGGTATCCGATGATCGAAGAGAGAATTTACCGTTAATTTTTGGAGTATCGTAGTGACTTATGCCTCTTTCTGCTATAAATCCTCTAATCTTCCCTTCCTCATCTTTTGCCCATATAATTGCAATATCAGCGATTGGAGCATTTGTTATCCAAGTTTTTGTTCCGTTAATTTTCCAACCACCTGGTACTTTTGTTGCTTTTGTAATCATACCAGCTGGATCTGAACCAAAATCAGGTTCTGTTAAACCAAAGCAACCAATAAGTTCCCCTCTTAGAAGCTTTGGTAAATATTTTTCTTTTTGTTCTTTTGAGCCAAATTCAAATATTGGATGAGCAACTAGTGAACTTTGTACGCTCATTGCGGATCTATAGCCGGAATCAACGCGTTCTATCTCTTGCGCAATAATGCCATAACAAACATGATTGAGTTCAGCCCCTCCATAAATTGCAGGAATGGTTGGGGCAATTAAGCCTAGATCACCTAATTCTTTCATTATATTAATATCAAATTTTTCTTCACGAAAAGCATCTTTAATTCTTGGCATAAGATGATTTTGACAATAGTCTCTTGCTGTTTTTTGAACAATTTTTTCATCTTCTTCAAATTCTGATTCAATAGACAAAAGATCCGCCCAATCATTGTCCGGTTTATTATATTTTATATCTTCTTTTTTCATTTCTATATCTCCAGAATCAATTATTCTGTTTCTACATTTGCTGCTTTTATTGCAAAGGCATAAATTAAAGCTATTTCTTTTATTCTGTCAAATCTTCCAGAAGATCCACCATGACCAGAATCCATATTAACATTTAACATAATAGCAGATTTATTTGTTTTCATTGACCTAATTTTAGCAACCCATTTAGCTGGCTCCCAATATGTAACGCGTGGGTCCGTTAATCCTGCAGTTGCCAATATATTTGGGTAGGATTGTTTTTTTACATTATCGTAAGGTGAGTATGATGATATAATTTTATAATCATCTATATTAGTAATAGGATTTCCCCATTCGGGCCATTCGGGTGGTGTTAGTGGTAGCTCACTATCGAGCATTGTCTCTAGTACATCAACAAAAGGAACTTCTGCAATTATTCCTGAAAATAGACTAGGGGCCATATTTGCAATTGCTCCCATTAGCATTCCTCCAGCAGATCCACCGTGAGCAATAATATTTCCTTTTGATGTATAATTTTTTTTACATAAATATTCCGCAACACAAATGAAGTCATTAAAGGTATTTATTTTATTTTCTTTCTTTCCATCGCTATACCATGCACTTCCACAATCTTTCCCTCCTCTTATATGAGCAACAGCATATACAAAATTACGATCTATTAAACTTAATCTACTACTAGAAAATGATGCTGGAATTGATATGCCATAGGCCCCATATCCATATAATAAACATGGAGATGTAGCATCTATTTTAGTATTTTTATGATAAATAAGTGAAATTGGAATTAATTTCTTATCAGAGGATTCTGCATAAATTCTTTTTGTAATATAATCAGATTTTTTATGCCCAGATGGAATTTTTTGTGATTTTATAAGAGTTCTTTTATTTTTTTCCATATTAAAATCATATATTCGCATAGGGGTGGTCATAGAAGAATAGACAAATCTTAGAATATTTGTTTCATATTCATAGCCTTGTAATATGCCTAATGAATACGCCTCTTCTCTAAATGAGATGCTATAATTTTTATCAGATTTTAGATTCTTGATAATGATTTTAGGTAAGCTATTTTCTACTTCAAGCCAAACTATGTAATTTTTAAATACACAAAGATTTTTTATTAGCCTACCATTTTTATGCGGAACAATAACCTTAAAATCTTTTTTATCACTTAGAGGAATTCGAGTTTTTATAATAGAAAAATCAACGCAATTATTCTGATTTGTTAGGATATATAATTCATTATTATTTTCTTCAACGCTATACAAGTAGTTGTTTTCTCTTGGATATAATAATAAAGATTCACTTAATGGATTGTTTGTGTCAATAAGACGAATTTCGGATTTTTCATGTGTGTGAGAAGATAGAATAAAATATTTTGATGATTGTGTTTTGTCTATACTTAAAAAAAACCCAGAATCTTTTTCTTTATATAACATTACATCTTCTTTTTGCGGTGTTCCTAATAGATGATAGAAGACTGAATCTGGCCTATGGTTTTCATCGAGCCTAACATAAAGAAAAGACAGGTTATCTTTAGCCCATAATGCTGTACCAGTGCTATTCTCAATCTTTTCATTTAATATTTGATTATTTATTGTATCAAATAAGTAAATATCAAAGTACTCCGAACCTTTGGTATCTACGCCATATGTGATGTACCTATGGTCTTCGCTATGGGTTGTAGATCCAATATTAAAATAGGATTCGTCTTTCGAAATTTTGTTGTAGTCTAATAGGATTGTTTTCTTTTTCGTGTCATTATTTTTACGATTGTATATCGGGTATTCATTATTTTTCTTATAACTGTAATAATAAGAATAAATGCCATTTTTTTGGGGTACAGTTGTTTCTTTTTCTTGCATTCTTGACCTAATTTCTGTGTATAAATTATCTTGCAGAATTAAGGTATCAGCCATCATTTCTTTTGTATAATTGTTTTCTTTATCTAAATGTAGCTTTATATCTTTGGGAAGTTTTTCTGGATTTTTCATAACTTCTTGCCAATTATCAGCTCTCATCCATGAATAATTATCTGTTTTATCATAACCATGAAACTTAACTATTTTCTTGTTTATTTTGGGGATTGGTGGAGATAAAGAAAGGTTATTGGTAAAGTCTTTCATATTATTGATTTTCTTTAATAAGTTTTAGGGAATTCCCATTAATACAATAACGTAATCCACTAGGAGCTGGACCATCTTCAAATACATGCCCTAAATGAGCGTCGCAATTTGAACACTGCACTTCAACTCTATGAGAGTTAAGAGAGTTATCATTTTTTAAGTTCAAACAACTAGAGTTATGGGGGTTAAAAAAACTGGGCCATCCAGTGCCTGAATCAAATTTATGTTCTGAGTTAAATAATTCTAAATCACAGCAGATGCAACTATAAACACCCTTACTTTTTTCATTCAAATAAGGCCCTGTAAAGGGACGCTCTGTTCCAGATTCTCTTGTTATATGATATTGCTCTTTTGTGAGAGAATTTTGCCAATCTTTTTTTTCAAATTTATTTTTTATTTCTGTCATAATTATGTGCTCATATTTTTTAATGTTTAAAGTAAATATATTATAAGATAGGACGCAAGAATAACCGTTGTCCAAAAAGCCATATTTCCAGTTGGCCAAGTGCGGCCCAAAATTCCTGAAGGACCATGATGTTTGTATAATGTTTTTATAGTTTTATCAAAAATTTTAATATATTTATTCATTATATTACTAGCAGTTCTTTCTGCATGTATATCAAATTCTTTTATTAGAATTTTGCTAAATTTTCTCCAAAACCAGTCAAATTCCAAGGTCAATGTTAAAGTTCTCTTGAGATACTTTAGCATTAAAAAGAATGCTAGACCAGAAAACAGAAGCAATTGTAATTGAAAAAATACATGATCAAATGTATAGGGGATATAATTTACATCATATGGAAGCATTTGATATAATACATTTGGGAATATACCAATTAATATACAAATTATAGATAATGAAATCATAGCAAATTGCATATTTTTTGGCGGATCTTTAGCCTTTAGCTTTGCATCTTTTTGAAAAAATACAAACCATGGAAATTTTATCCCCGCATGAAGAAATACACCTGCAGAAGCGGCTAATAACAAGAACCATATAATTGTATAATTTTCATAAACTGCTGATTGGCTAATCATAGATTTCGTTATAAATCCTGATGTGAATGGAAATGCAGAAATAGATAAAGCGCCAATTATTCCGCATATCATTGTTATTGGCATGGTCTTATATAGACCGCCAAGATCAGTGCATTTTGTTTTTCCTGTTATGTAAAAAACAGACCCTGCGGACATAAGAAGAAGTGCTTTGTATATAATATGAGCAAAAGCGTGTGAAGCTGCTCCATTTATTGCAATCTCAGTACCAATACCTATTCCAGTAATCATGAACCCCACCTGGTTTATGATTGAATAAGATAATATTCTTCTCATATCGTTTTCTAGAATGGCATAAACAATTCCATAAAATATCATAAATATACCAATATATATAAGCAATTCAGTACCCGAATATCCTCTGATTAAAAAATAAACAGCTGTTTTTGTTGTAAAGGCTGATAAGAATACAGTTCCAGACCAAGAAGCTGAAGGGTATGAATCTGAAATCCAACCAGAGAAAGGTGGAGCACCTGCATTTATAAGAACACCAATAAGTATTAAGTAGGCATATATATTAGTTCTGTCTATTAGTGAAAAGTCTGCACTTTCTTTTAAGGATACATAACCAATGATACCTATTAGGAGTACAACCCCACCGAATAGATGGACAGTTAGATACCGTAATCCAGATTTATAGGCATCCTTGCTACCCATCCAAATGATAATCGTAGATGATATTGCCATTATCTCCCAAAAGATAAATAAGCTTATAAAATCTCCAGATAGAACGGCACTTATAGCCGACCCTCCGTATATGAAAGCTGTTGATATTTCTGTTTTATTTTTTTGATTTAGGCTAAAAATAGAAGAGAAAACTATCATTATTGTGAATACTAATGCAAAGATTTTACTTAGCTCATCAACCCTAAGAAATGTAAGATTGTAAGACATATATTCATAATTTAAGTGCATACCATGAGGCAGCTGTAATACTATTATGAAGCATAAAGCTGGCACAATGAAGGTAATAAATTTTTTTAAGTTATTGCCTAACAGTGGAATAAGGAGTCCACATATGATCAATAAAATACCAGGATGTATTATCATATTATTCATCATAATAGTTGTCCTGTCTTTTTAAAAATAAACCTAATATTTTCGACAAGATGATTAGAAAGATACAACAAAGAAATCCAAATAATGCTGGAAAACCAAAGTAACCGTCAATGCCAAAATTTGAATGTCTGTGAATAAAAAAATCACCAGACACTGTGATTATTAGGAGGGATATAAATATTATCCATATAGTTCTTTTTGATATTTTAGATAACATTTTTTGCAACCTCGATAAAAAATTCTGGGAATAGAAATATAATTACAGTTAAGCATGCAGAGGCAATCGTTGCTAATAGCATGCTATTAGGAACTTTTTTGTAACTAACAGCGGATTGACCCTGGGAAAAAGATTTATATATTATTGGTATAAAATAAGCGGTATTTAATAATGTAGAAATTGTAATAACACTTATTACAAACCAATTAGAAATACTAAGTGCGCCACTAACAATATACCACTTACTTACAAATCCACCGAACATGGGAATTCCAATCATAGAAAGCGATCCAACAGTAAAACAAATCATTGTTAATTTCATTTTATGCCCAATACCACGCATTTGACTGATACGCGTAAATCCGGTTGATGTGTATATTATGCCAGCCGCAAAGAAAAGGGTGATTTTACTAGTTGCATGAGCGGTTAAATGAAGGATAGATCCTACGATTGCACTTGAGTTAATCATTGCAACTCCAATTATAATATAAGACAATTGGCTAATTGTAGAGTAGGCGAGTAATCGCTTCAAGTTATCTTGTTTTAAAGCAATGATTGATGCTGTTATAATTGTAAATCCTGATAAGTATATTAGCCATTCTGTGCTACTTGTTTTAAATAGAAGCTCAGTGCCAAATATATATATAATAATTTTTATTATTGTAAATACTCCAACTTTTACGACTGCTACAGCATGCAACAAAGCCGAAACTGGTGTTGGAGCAACCATTGCTGCTGGTAACCAAGAATGCAGTGGCATGATCGCAGCTTTAGCCACACCAAAGATGAATAAGGCTAGCAAAAGTCCAATTCCAAGATTACCAATATCACCATTTGCATAAGCATCTGTAAATATCCCACCAGATATGAAAGTTAAATCATTTGTTAGGTAGTATGTATAAATCAGTGCTGGTAAAAATAATAAAAGAGAGCTTCCCAGAAGAATTATTAAATAAATTCGTCCAGATTTCTTGGATTCTGGATCAGCTTTATGTGTTACCAGAGGGTATGTAGATATTGTTAATAGTTCATAAAATATAAATAATGTAAATAGATTATCAGCTAGTGACGTGGCTATTGCAATAGTTATAGCAATAGTAAAAAAAAAGAAGAAATTATCCTGTCGGGGTTCTTTGTGTGCATTCATGTAACCAATTGAATAGAGAGAGGCTATTATCCATAAAACAGATATTATTGTGGCGAATAATAGTCCTAGAGGTTCTATTGAGAATGCAATCTCTAGGTTAGGCATTATTTCAAAAAGCACTAATTTAACGCCATAGTCTAGAGAGTATAATTTTATAACCGATAGTAATGTTACAAATGGAGCAACTATAATAGTAAGTTCACGTAATTTTTTATTTCCTCCAAGCGCTTTTATTATGATAGATGCGATAAATGGGATTAAGATTGGTAAGAATAATAAGCTTATCTTAATCATCTTAAAATTCCTGGTAGTAATGAATCAGCTGCAATCTTTGCTAGATCAACTGTTAATTCGGTATTTAAGCCAAAATAGAGTGTAGTAATAGATGCTATTAATGTAACTCCAATCATTTCACGGGATAATGTGACCGTATTCTCTTTTGTTTTAGATTCTTGGAACCAAGCTATTTCTATTATTCTCCCGACATATATGAGCGCTAATAAAGAACTTAGAGCAATTGATATCACAAGCCACCACCAGCCTTTTTCTATAGCGCCAGTTATTATATACCATTTTGAAATAAACCCGACTGTACCAGGTATTCCGATTAGGCTTAGAGATGCGATTGTAAAGGCTGTCATTGTTAATGGCATTTTTTTTCCGATACCTGAAAAATCTTCAATAGTGGTACTATTTAACTTCATCACAAAGCAGCCTATAGCCATAAAAATTGTTCCTTTTATTAGAGCATGATTTATAATATGAACTAATGACCCAACCAAACCACTATGGTTTGCTATAGCAATGCCAAGTGTAATGTAACCCATCTGAGCAATAGAAGAATAGGCAAACATTTTCTTAATATTATTTTGGAAAATTGCTACAAGAGAAGCCCCTATCATAGCAGCGATTGAGAGAATAATTAGTAACATTGATAACCAATAATCTTCAAATACTATATTGTAACCGTATACATCGAAGAAATATCTAATTAGTAGGTAAACGGCAACTTTTGTTGCTGTAGATGCAAGGAATGCTGTTGCAACACTAGGTGCGTATGCATAGGCATTTGGTAGCCAAGAATGCAATGGGAAAAGAGCTAATTTAAGAGATATCCCTACTGTGATGAACGCTAATGATGCTAGGATTGGTCTTATTGTATTCATACTATTAATTTGTTCGGATATATCGTTCAGATTAAGAGATCCTGTCATTATAAAAATTAAACCAATTCCTATAACATAGAATGTTGCCCCAATGGTACCCATTATAAGATATTGATAACTAGCAATAAGTGATCTCTTGTCTTTTCCCATTGCAATCATCACATAGGTTGCAAGTGAAGATATTTCTAGGAATACGAAAGCATTAAATGCATCTCCAGTCGCTAAGATGCCAAGAAGACCTGTAAGGCAAAGTAAATACATTGCATAAAATACAGGTCTCTTTTCAGCAACAATTTCAACTTCAACACTCTTACGAGCATAGACCGCAACAAGTAATGCCATAAATGAAACAAGAACAATAAGTATAGAGTTTACAGAATCAATTCTATATTCAATACCAATTGGCGGCTCCCATCCGCCCATTGCATATGAAATAACGCCATCAACTGATACTTGTTTGTATAAGAGGATTGAATTAATAAATGTTAGCAAAGTTAATAACGATGCTGTAGCCCAAATCACTATATTCTTCCTCGATACTAATATGAGTATAGCGCCAATAAGGGGTATTAAAATTTGTGTAGCTGGAAGATGTTCAAATTGCATTACAGGTCTTCTTTGTTAAATATTTCATCTTCTTCTATTGTATGAAATTCTTCATTTATTCTAATTGTTAAACTTAGCCCTAGAGCTAATGTTGCAATACCAACAACAATGGCGGTTAGAATTAATACATGAGGCAAGGGGTTGGAATACAATGTATAGCTATCATTAATAATTGGAGCCGTTCCACCAATAATTTTACCAGGTGAAATATACAGAAGGTAGACAGAGGTTTGAAATACCGATAGTCCTATTAATTTCTTTATCATATTTCCCCGTGCTACCACGATATATAAGCCGGCAATCATTAGAAAAATGATAATAAAATAATTATAAGATGCGATAAATTGATTTATTATAAGCATGTTAGTCTCTATTAATAAAATTATAAAATATTGTAACCATCGATCCAGAAACTGTAATTAATACACCCATTTCGACTATTAATACACCTAAGTGTTGACCATGTGTGCCATGGTGAGAAATAGCTTCATAGTCTAAAAAATTATATCCATGAATAAGGCTATATACCCCCGTTAGTATGAATACCAGTACTCCAACTGGAATCATTATTTCAAATAATTTTTCAGGAAAATATTCTTTTGCTTTTCTTTCTCCAAAAGTAATTGTGTATAAAATAACCCCAGCAGCAAGGATAACACCAGCCTGGAATCCACCGCCAGGACCAAAATCACCATGCAATTGAACATATATCGCAAACATAAATATAAATGGTAAGAAAATCTTAGTCGCTATTCTTAGTATGACATCTAATCGCATTTCTAAGCCCTATTTAACCTTTTTTTTGGTTTTTTTTAAGATTGCAATAATTCCAATGGCCGCTGTAAATATAACTGTTACTTCTCCTAAGGTATCAAATCCACGGTAGCTAGCTAATACTGAGGTTACAACGTTCTGAATGCCGGTATCAGATATAGACCTAGCTATATATTCTCCCCCAACGTGATTATGAATTGGTGTATTGATAATTCCAAAATCTGGCATACCGTATGTACCAAAAACAAGAAGCGCTCCTGTAATTAATGCGATTAGTAGCGGCCAAATTTGATTATGTATCGGTGGATTTTCATTTCTTTTCGTTAAATACAAAGCCGAGAGCATTAAAACAGTAGATATTCCAGCTCCAACTGAAGCTTCGGTTAGTGCCACATCAACTGCATCAAGTACTAGTAGGATTGACGCCATTAAAAAACTGTAAATACTGCCTAATATTATAACATTAAAAAGATTTTTAAATCTTATTATTCCTATAACGACAATCGCCATCAATGTTAATAATATCATATTTATAAAAGTTTCGATTTTAATTCTCCATATATATAAAAAGAGTTTAATTATTTCCTTGAATATCGCTTCCTTAATTTTCCATCTGACTGCTTTATTATCGGTTGAATACCATCATGTATTGAAGCCCGAGCTAAAGCATGGCTAGCAACTGAAGAAATATACAAAAGACCAAATAAAATTATTATTAATTTTAAGGATGTTAAATTCAATCCTGAATACAGCACCATCCCAAGAATTAGTAAAATTGCGGATAATGTATCTAAAATTGAAACAGAATGAATTCTTGTATAAACATCTGGCATTCTTATAAGGCCTATTGAACCTATAGCAAAAAATAATGATCCGCTAACGAGACATCCCCATATTAATATATTTTTTATTATCTCAATCATATTATTCTTCTTCACCGTGACCAAGTGAGCCATACCTAAAATATTTCAGTACCGCTAAGGTGCCAACTAAATTTAATAATAAGTAAGTTAATCCTATGTCTAAAAAATCTGGTCTTCCTGTTAAAAAACCATAAAGCGCAAGAAACATGACTGTCCCGGTGCCAATAACATTTGCTGCAAGAAGTCTATCAAAGACAGTCGGTCCTTTAAGGGCTCTGTAAACCGCTAACGTAATTGATATTAAAATTATGACAGTTGGGACGCTAAACATTTATTTGTTCCTCATAAGCCAGGACACCATTGTATCCATTTTTCCTGTTTGTAAATTTTTTGCTGTTTCTTGGGTAATTGCATGCACGTCTATCTCTTTTGTTGAATTTTTTGCAATTACTGTAATTGTACCAGGTGTTAATGTTATTGAATTAGCAAAGATACTAAAACCTAATGATGATTTTTGGTTTGATTTAATTTTAACATATTGCGGTGATATAGATAATTTTGGTGATATTATTATTTTACTTAAATAAATTGCTGATAATATAATTTCTTTTAATAGCCATAACCAATAAATAAATGATCTTGGAAGAATTCTAATTGGATGACCTTCTTCGTCCAGTAAATTGATGTATGTTGCAATAATTACAATCGCAATTGATATGACAGCCCCTGATGCAATTAACCATATATCCCCTTTTCCTGATAATATTATCCAGAATAGGAATAAAAAAATAAATAGACTTAATTGTAGTAAATACTTCATATTTTTAATCTTTAAAAAATTTCTAAACTCTAATTGAATTTAATTACTATTTATAAGTTGCTTCTCGCATCATTCTTTATTCTCTCAAGCATTGAAAACAATCCATTTGATCTTTGTGGCGATAAATGGTCATCCAGATTTAATTTCTTTAAAATCTCTTCGCCACTTAAACTTAAAATTTCTTGTGGAGTTTTGTTTGAATATATTGATAAGACAATTGTTATTAATCCTTTAACAATGTGTGCATCGCTATCACCCTTAAAGGAAATTTTTTTTTCATTTTTTTTGGTTATTATCTTACTGCTAATCCAAACTTGGCTTACGCATCCACTAACTTTTGTTTTTTCATTTTTATATTCTTCTGGAAAATTTTCTAATGAATTGCCTAATTCTATTATATATTTATAACGATCTTCCCAATCATCTAAATATTCAAAATTATCTATAATTTCTTTTAATTCTATCATTTAAATATGCCGTTTCTATTGTATTTCATGTAAAGTATATATAAATATTATTTTATCAATTATTGTAAACAAAATATATAATTTGGATAATTTATATACTGTAACTTTAGTTGTTATATTCTCATATAGCTATTAATAAACTATTATTATAGTATTTGATTGTAAGTATGATGCGATTAATTTCTGAAATTTGGGCCAAAGCCTATATAAATGTTGTGCAAATTAACAATGCATTTGCTTATGTAGTAAAACGTGGAGAGAAGAATTCAGGACAGATTTTAATAAAAATTATTTCACCTGATAAAATAAGATTACTAATACCAGCTCCAATGAATTACGAAAGTAATTTTGATCGAAAGTGGATAGAAAAAATGTGCGTAGACAAAACCAAATACAAAGAAATAGAGGTCGAGTTAGAAAAGCAGTCACAATTTGATAGTGACTTATGGATAATAGACGTAGAATCTAAGGATGGTAGAGATTTTTTAGAAATTTTATAGTTGCTAAATAAACGCTTATTAATTTAGATAGAGTCTTAAATAATATTTGGTTATTAAAAATGTTTTGGGAAGAAAAAAAATTATCAGAAATGAATACAGAAGAGTGGGAATCTCTTTGCGATGGTTGTGGTAAATGTTGCTTAGTAAAATTACAGGATGAAGATACTGATGAAATTTACTACACTAACGTTGTATGCAAATTATTTAATTTGACAACTTGTAAATGTAACTCCTATCAAGATAGACATAGGCTCGTTAAAGATTGTATTAAAATTAGTCATGATAATGTAGGAGATCTTGATTGGATGCCCGATACTTGTGCATATAGGCTTATATCTCAAGGTGATAAATTATTTGATTGGCATCCTTTGGTTTCTGGCAACGCTGATAGCGTTAAAGAAGCCAATATTTCAGTTTATAATAAAAATATAATATCAGAATCTGATATAGAAGGTGACTTAGAAGATTACATAGAAAAGTAATTAAAAGGTAATATCTAAAGTTTTATATTCTAACGTAATGATAATTTTTTAGCTATGTAATATATATATTTTTAATTTGGTAAGATTTTTAGACATGTCGAAAAGAACAAATAGAATTTACTATCTTTTGCTAGTTTTTGTTATATCTTCGCTAGGTGTTTTATTTGTGCTAAAGGCACTTGAAGATAATATTATTTTTTTTTATACCCCGACAGAATTGTTGGATCCAAAAATAAATACAGAAAAGAAAATAAGAATCGGCGGGATGGTAAAGGAGAACTCTATTTTAAAATTAGATAATTTAAAAATAACTTTTATTGTCACAGATCTAGAGAACGATACACCTGTTTCTTATAAGGGTATATTGCCAGATTTATTTAGGGAAGGGCAAGGGGTTGTTGCTGAGGGTAAGTTTGCAAACGGATTTTTTTTGGCTGATAAAATAATTGCCAAACATGATGAAAATTACATGCCTTATGAAATATTCGAAAAAAAATAATCTACAAGTAATTTAAGTATACTAGGTATAATATGATCGCTAAAATTGGACAATTATCAATATTTCTGGCATTTATTTCTACTATTCTTACAATCGTATTAGCTATTTTATATTTTAAGAAAAGGGATTTTATAACAGATAATAGTGTCAAACTTGCTAGCGTAATGCAATTTATATTTATTCTATTCTCGTATTTTGTCCTTACATATTCTTATGTAATATCAGACTTTTCTATAATTAATGTTTGGCAAAATTCTCATACGGCAAAGCCTCTGATTTACAAGATTACCGGAGTTTGGGGAAACCATGAGGGTTCTATATTACTCTGGGTTTTGATATTGACGTTTATGTCATTCCTTATATCTATTTTTTCTCAAGAAATGAATAAAAGTCTTAAGGTAAGGGTTTTGGGGATTCAATCCCTTGTTACTTTAGCTTTTCTTTTGTTTATAATTTTAACTTCAAATCCTTTTCTAACCCAATTTCCTATTCCTCTAAATGGGTTAGGATTAAATCCTGTATTACAGGATCCTGGTCTAATTATACATCCTCCATTCTTGTATTTGGGTTATGTAGGTTTTTCTATAGTCTTTTCGTTTGCTGTTGCTGGATTATTAGAGAATAAAATTGACTCTAAATGGGCGAGGTGGGTGTACCCGTGGACAATGATATCATGGTCAGCATTAACAATTGGTATTACGATAGGATCATGGTGGGCATATTATGAGTTAGGTTGGGGTGGTTGGTGGTTTTGGGATCCTGTAGAAAATGTTTCATTGTTACCGTGGCTCACCGGTACTGCTTTGGTGCACTCTACAATGGTTGTAAGAAACATTAATAGTTTAAAAAGTTGGACTGTATTATTATCGATAATGACATTTTTATTTAGTCTTCTTGGAACTTTCTTAGTAAGGTCTGGAATTCTTATATCTGTTCACTCCTTTGCAGTTGACCCGAGAAGGGGTCTCTTTATGTTATTTATATTGTCTTTTTTTACAGTTAGCTCATTAATTATTTTTGCAATAAAAAGCCCTAAACCAGATTATCTGATTGAGTATAGAAAATTAGGTAGAGAAGGGCTTATTATTTTGAATAATTTATTATTAGTTGTACTGTGCAGCGTAGTATTTATTGGAACTCTATATCCACTGTTGTTAGAGACTATTAGTGGAATTAAGATTTCAGTTGGCCCTCCTTACTTTAATATCACTTTCTTGCCTTTTGCATTTATTTTAATGTTTTTTGTCCCAATAGGACCAGTTCTAAATTGGAAAAAAACTGATTTATCAAGGCTGATTAATTTAATATTGCTAGCTTTAATTGTTAATGGAGTTCTTATTATTTCTCTATACGCATTTATCGATAAAAAAGGTCCTATTTTAGCGCCTTTCTCAATCGCTTTAGGGTTATGGTTAATAGCAGGATCTCTTGTAACTATTGTCAAAAGATTTGGTTTATCCGAGGAGGGATATATAAGGAATATAACTAGAGTAAGGCTATCAAAGATTGGTTCTAACTTAGCTCACGCTGGACTCGGTGTATTAATTGTTGGAGTTACAATAGTTACGGCATATGAAACAAAAGTAGATAGAGTTTTTGAATTAAATGAAAAAATAGAATTAGATAACTTCCAAATTCAATATATTGGAATTAAGCCGAATATTGGAAAGAATTATGATGAGATAGTTGCGAATTTTATAATATACAAATCAGAAGATAAAATAGGAGATATATCAAGCACAAAAAGATTTTATAGATCTCAAGATACAATGACAACTGAAGCAGGAATTTATAGATATTTCTTCAGCCATATATATATAACGCTAAGCGATATTAATGAAGAATATGTTGTCGCTTCAATTTCGTATAAACCTTTTGTTAAATTAATTTGGTTAGGCGGGTTTCTGATGGCCTTTGGTGGATTAGTATCACTTGTTGATAACAAAAAAAGATTGAAATCATGATGGTTAATTTTAGATTTTTATATCTTATGCTTATCGATCGATCTAGTTTGTGTAAGTATATTAAGATTTTTTTTCTAATATTATTTTATTTTTTATTTTTTGAGGCAGATTCTTTAAAAGCTTCGTATCTTGATACAGAGGATACTAATATAGAGCTTATGGAAAGAGAAAGAGAGATAAGTGGTTTATTGAGATGTTTAGTTTGTCAAAATCAAAGTATTTTAGAATCAAATGCACCTTTGGCTAAAGACATGAGATTATTAGTTAGGAGTCAATTAATAGACGGTAAAAGCAATGATGAGATTATAGATTATGTACATGATAGATATGGAGATTTTGTTCTTATGAAGCCTCTATTTAAAAAATATACAATCTTCTTATGGTTATCTCCGTTTGTTTTTTTTGTGATGGGATTATTATTTATTCTAACCAAAAATAAGAAGAGTAAGACTTAATCTTATAATTATTATTTTTTTAGCCCGTTGCTTTAAGATTATATTTTTGTTTTATCATAGGCAGGGATATTGTAACCATTGTACCTTCTCCTCTTTTGCTTTTTATATCGATTGCTCCGTTATGAATATCAATTAAAGACTTGGTGATAGGAAGCCCTAAGCCAATACCTTCTTTATTCTTTGTAATTGGATTGTTTATATTGCCAAAAGGTTCGTAAAGATAATTGATAGAGCTTTGCGAGATGCCGTTACCTGTATCTTTAATAATTATATCTAGGGTATTCTGGTTATCTTCAGATTCAATCTTTATATTACCGCCATTTTTATTAAATTTAATTGCATTCGAAACAATATTTGAGACTATTTGTTTCATAGCTACTTTATTGCAATAAATATCTGCATCTGAATTAAAATTATTGTAAATTGTGATATTTTTATTTTTTAGATCATCTCTGAATAAATCAAGCACAGCATCAATTATTGGTTTAATCTTCTGGTTAGATTTTTCAATACTAACTTCATTATTTTCTAAATTTGATATTTCTAAAATACTTTCAATTGTATGTTTTAGTTCTAGACCACCTTTATATATGTCAGATGCATACTCTTTATATTTGTCAATACTATTTATATTATTTAATTTCATGAATTCTGCGAAACCAATAATTGCATTTAAGGGTGTTCTTAACTCATGACTTACGTTTAACATAAAATCAGATTTCAACTTATTTGACTCATCAGCCCTTTCTTTTAGGTCTTGATTTTTTTCAGCAAGTTCAATTATTTGCTTGGTTAAGTGCTCTTGCTTTCTTTTCGAGCTTTCAAGTTTGTGTACAGTATCTATTAAATCATTTTCACTTTTTATTAGCCTGGATTCGTTTTTCTTTAAATTACTTACATCTTTTCCTATGGAAACAGAACCACCGTCTTTGGTTTTCTTTTCAGATATATTTAGCCAACGGCCATCTTTTAGTTTTACCTCATAATTTATCGAATTTTCATGAGTATCATCGTCACTTATTTTTGTATTTATTACAGGCTTTATAGAGAATCTCTCTACATCAGAACGATCAGTGCCAGGAAGAACAAGATTGGAAACAAGGCAATAGAATTGTTTATATTTCGAGTTGCACATAACTAATTTATTATTGTGGTCCCACAATACAAATGATTCAGGGATACTTTCAATCGCATCTCTAATTCTCATATTAGAATTCAAGGTTTTATCTTTAGAATTTTTTTGATCGTTTATATCTGTTATGATTCCAACCAAGTGCTTACTTGATGAATTTTTGTTTTTAACTAATTTTGCTTTCAAATGAAACCAAATAAATTTACCATTGGCATGCTTAAGTTGAAACTCTATATCAATGCTCGATTCCTCATTTTTTATGATTTTATTTGCAATTTTATAAAAATTAATCCCGTTTTCATCCATCATTTCTATGAGTGTAGTAAATGTAATATAGCCTTCCTGTTTTCTTAAACCAAGAATGTTGAGTATAGCTTGAGGAAAAAATATTTTACCTTGAGAAATATTCCAAATCCATAATCCAGAACCGCTTCTTTCCATTGCTAGATCGATATAGCTTTTATACTGCGATGTTTGTTTCTTAATGCTGTTGTTATTAATTCTTAACGATTGAATGTGATTAAATAGTAATAGAATAATTATGCTAAGAGAAGCTATAGGAAGAGTTTGAGACAAAGTGAGATTAACTGTGAAGCTTTGGTTAAAATAGCTATAGTCTCCATTGATAAACAATGGGCACAAAGCCACAAACAATGTTAATATTAAAGCTGGTAAAATTATCCATAAATAGCTACCGTTTTTATCTAGAGTGCCGCCGAGCACATCCTGTTGATAATTAGGTTTATCGCTATTTATAAAACCAGCTTGCCGGATATTTTCCAACAGCCATTCCTCCTCTTGATACGGTATTTTAGTTGCCGCTAAACCGAATCACTTACTATTGATTCGAAAATATCATAAAATGTCCAGTAAAAAAATAGTATAATGGTGTATGGTAATAGAAAATTAATAGAAAAATATATTATAAGTTATTGTTATATATAAATATTTTACTTATTAATAAAGGGTTAATTTTTTTTTAAAAAAATATAAAAAAACATTCAAATTATGCTATAAGATGTGTCTTCATAACATACATTTTTTATAAAAATTTACGAAAGTAGTTGAGAGTATGTCTAATAATATTAAAAATAATGATTATTTAAATGAAAGAAGTGGGCTCCCTAAGTCTCTTCAAGATCTTTTAGATAAATATCCTCGTGAAGTATGGGATGGGAATATAAATTTAGGAAATTGGTCTCAATTCTGGCTTGGTAGACATGAATTATTAAGAGAGTTAGGTAATTCTCTTAAATATGTCGTCCATCAATATAGGGATGGAATGATTGCAGATAAGAAATTTATGGAACTTTTTCCTGAAAGATTTAATTTAACTTTATCACAGCTTCATTCTCATCATTCTGTAGAGGATAATCATATTTTCCCAATTTTATATAATAAGAGCGGCGCTTTCCGTTACGGTTTTGATTTATTAGAATCTGATCATGAAATTATCCATAATACAATGGATAATTCTCTTGCGTTGGCCCAGAAATTAGTAAATGAAATTGAAAATAAGAAACACGATAAACTTAAATACACAATAGAGAGTTTTTCAAAAGAGAATGATTTTTTGATAAAGTTATTATATAATCACATGATTGACGAGGAAGACTTGATAATTCCATTAGTTATTGACAGAGGTGAGTCAATATTTGGCTTAGGGCATTGATTGGGGCGTATTTATGGAAAATCATTCAAATAACTATAGATTTTGTATAGCTCCAATGATGGAATATACCGATAGGCATTTTAGGTTTTTAATGCGCTTATTTTCATCCAATATACGTTTGTATACAGAAATGATATCTGTAGATGCTTTGATCTACGGTGATACTAAGTCATTGCTAAATTATAATTTAAGTGAAAATCCTCTTGCTCTTCAACTAGGCGGATCGGATCCAGAGAAACTTATTCAATGCTCAATAATTGCAGAGTCCTTCGGGTACAATGAAATTAACCTTAACATAGGATGTCCTTCAGTGAGAGTTAAGTCGGGGAATTTTGGTGCTTGTTTAATGGACCAGCCTCGACTCGTTGCAAAATGTGTTAAAAAAATAAAATCAAAAGTAAAGATACCAGTCACTGTGAAGTGCAGGATTGGTATAGATAATCAAGATCCTGAAATAGAGCTAAAAAAATTTATTAAGCACATTACTGAAGCTGGCGTAGATGCAATTATCATACATGCTAGGAAAGCATTTTTATCAGGAATTAGTCCTAAAAAAAATAGAGAAGTCCCTCCGCTAATATATGATCTTGTTTATGAAATTAAAGAATTATTTTCTAGCACGCCAATAGTAATAAATGGCGGCATAACAAGTTATTCTGATATTAAAGACCATTTGAATAAAGTTGATGGAGTTATGTTGGGCAGAGCTATTATTCAGGATCCAATGTTGCTGGCCAATGTTGATGAAGAGATTTTTGGAGTATCAAACCATGATTTCGATATCAGAGTTTTGTTGGAACAGTATCTAGATTATGCTTATTTACAGCACTCATCGGGAGTATCTATTCCAAATCTTATTCGTCCAATTATTAATTTTTTTTATAATACACCTTCTGCGAAGGTCTGGAGAAAAAATTTAACAAGTGTTAACTACAAAGAAGTTAATCCAGGATATATTCTTGAGTCTTATGAAACCTATGCTGAAGCATTGCAAAGTCATATAAAAAAGACTGCGGCATAATGTGTATTTAGATGAATCTATCTATATGGTTTGATTAAATTTTCCAACCTCGTCTTGCTTATTAATCCAGTCTTTAATGATTTCGTACATCGCCTGCATGCGTTTCTCAGACACGGGGCTCTCTATTACTACCACTAATTCAGGTTTGTTTGATGAAGCTCTAATTAGTCCCCACGTGCCGTCTGAGAGTGTACATCTTATTCCATTAATAGTTATATTTTTTGATATGAATTGACCGTCAATCTTAGTTTTATTTTTTTTTAATCCCTCAAAATATTTTACCGCATTGTCTACTAAAGAGTATTTTTTTTCATCGGGACAGTGGGCATTCATTGTTGGTGTGCTCCATGTTCTTTCTAATGTTTGATATAAATCAAACATTGATAATGTCTTGTTAGACTCTAGCAAGTTAAGGATATTTATAGCAGACGCTAAACCATCATCATAGCCGTATCCTATTGGCTTATTAAAGAAATAATGACCACTTTTTTCAAATCCAGCTATTGCAGAAGTCTCGTAAGATCTTCTTTTTATATGACTGTGACCAGTTTTCCAATATTCAATATTTGCACTATTTTTTTTGAGAATATCATCCGTTTGAAAGAGACTTGTTGACTTAACGTCAACGATAAATTTTGAATTCTTATATTTTTTTGATATTCCTCTTGCTATTAATACGCCTATTTTATCAGCAAAAATTGGATTTCCTTTATTATCAACCACTCCACATCTATCGCCATCTCCGTCAAAAGCTAATCCTATATCTGCATTATTTTCTATAACGCATTCTGATAGTGAATCCAACATAATCATATCTTCAGGATTCGGATTGTAATTTGGAAATCGATAATCTAGATCACAATGAAGGGGCACTACATCAATCCCTAGTTTCTTTAGTATGTCGGGTGCCAACCATCCTGCAGTGCCATTCCCGCAAGCAACAACGGCTTTAATCTTTCTTGAATAATTTTTATTTTCTAGTAATTGTTTTGTGTAAGCGTTGGATATATTGTTTATAAATTCATATCCGCCACCATCAATTTGCTTTATTTTATTGCCAAAAACTCTTTCTTTTAAGTCAATAATTTCATTTGGTCCAAGTGTAAGTGGAGGTTCGTAGCCAATTTTAATTCCTGTCCACCCATTTTCATTATGGCTGGCTGTAACCATCGCAACACCGTCAATATTTAAAAATTTTTGAGCAAAGTAGGCCATTGGTGTTATTGCCAGACCAATATCAAAAACTTTTAATCCTCCGGCAACCAACCCAGATGATAAAGCTAATTTTATTGACGATGAATATGATCTGTAGTCATGGGCAATGATGATTTTTTGAACTTTTTTTTCTATTAGATAATTAGCAATCGCCAAGCCTAATATATGGATTCCAGGTAAATTTATTTCATCTGGGTACTTCCACCGGACATCGTATTCACGAAAACCATTTTCATTTACAAAAGGTATATTTTCGAATTCTAACGTATTTGGCTTTAGGTCTGTTCTTACTTTTTTATACATTTTAATTTAGGTGCATTATTTTCTTAGAAATTTTAAGTTATATTATATGATTATAAGTAGCGATAAATATATTAATATTTCTGATATTTGTTGAACACTTCCGCAAACATCTCCTGTTTGGCCGCCTAAATGTTTAAATGCTATTGATGTTACTAATAGAGACGCTAAGATTCCGGAAGAAATTACAAAGAAGAGTCCTAGAAAGCCAAATGCTGGAATTGTTAATAGTGATATAATGAGTATTGACAAGGAATAACTAAAAATCAAAATATTTTTTTCTGGCATTGTTGCGCTATGACCAAGACCGCTTTTTTTAACCGCTGGAAGCGTTGTCAGAATATGTATCATTGTAGTTCTTGATAATACAGAAACCGCAAGGAGAGCAGATATTGCAGATAAAATTCCACTTGATTCCAGTATTAAATAAAGAGCTATAATTCTAGTTAATATTGATAATATTAGTGCAATCGTTCCATACGAGCCAATATTGCTATCACTTAGAATTTCTATTTTTTTAGTTTTTGATTTTGCTCCGCCAAAGCTATCCATAAAATCAGCGATCCCATCTTCGTGTAGAGCACCGGTTACAAGTATCAATGTAAAAATTGTAATTATTGAGATAATTAAATTAGGCATGTTAATCAAAGATAGAGTTAACAGAGGTATAGCAGCAATAACGCCAATTATTAAGCTAACGAGTGGCAATGCGTATAATGATTTTGAAAGCTTAGTTTTTGTATTTGATTTTATTGGTATGATGGTAAAAAATGATAATAAATGTAATATATCTTTTTTATAATCACCAAATTCATTGACAAAAGAAGATAGATATTTAATTTTAATCATAATTAGCCTCCTGTGAATATATAACTGCCGATACAAATTAAGGATAGTATCATTAATGAATAATATCAAACCAAAATCTTTACCATCTTTCAATGATATAATTAATTTTTTTGATAATTTTCCGGATATAGATCAAAATTCTATTGATAACGTTAGGTTAAGGGATAAAGATTTATTGAAACCAAAAAAATCACTCGGACGATTGGAAGATTTAGTAGAGTGGTGTTCTGGTTGGCAAGCCAGATATCCTCCATCAGCAGAAAATAATATGGTCGCAATTTTTGCTTCTACACATGGTGTTACTTCCAATTCTATTTCTCCTTACCCAAGTTCAGTCACTGAAGAAATGGTAAATAGCTTTAAATCCGGATATGCTGCTATAAATCAAATATGTAAAATTCATGATACAGGTCTGCAAGTATTTGACTTAGCTATCGAAAGCCCAACTGGTGATATTTGTAAAGAAGAGGCGATGAGCGAAAAAGATTGTATCTCTGCTATATTGTATGGGAGAGAAGCGATATCCAGTGGACCAGGTGTGTTGTGCTTAGGAGAGATGGGTATTGGTAATACAACGGTTGCTTCTTGTATTTGTGCCGCATTATACGGCGGTGATGTTCTAGATTGGGTAGGCTCCGGAACGGGCGCAGACAAGAAAATGATAGAAACAAAAGTTCAAGTTATAGAAAAGGCTCTAAAATTACATAAGAATAGAAATCCCCTTGAAATCTTGCGGTGTATGGGTGGAAGAGAATTTGCAGCAATATTTGGTGCTATTTTGGCGTCTAGATTTGAAAGAATCCCGGTTATTCTTGATGGATTTCCAGTTTGTGCTGCTGCAGCTATCATGCATAAAATTAGTCCAGGATCACTCGACCATTGTATTGTAGGCCATCTATCGGACGAGAAAGGTCATCGTAGATTATTAGAAAATATTGGAAAAGAACCAATCCTAGACCTTAATATGAAATTAGGAGAGGCGTCTGGAGCTGCAATTTCTTTGCAAATATTGATTACAGCACTGAATATTCACAACAACATGGCTACTTTTGATGAAGCTAAGGTTTCAAATAAGCTTTAATACCTTTGATTGAAATGCGTGGGTCCAAATATATAATATAATTAAGATCGGTGTTTAATGAGACATGGAGGCGACTTGACAGAGGCGAAGAAGGTATTCAATCACATATTGATTGATAGCTGGATCGATCTCTCAACAGGTATAAACCTAAATAGCTATGATAGCTCAGGCATTAGTTTGTCAAATTTAGACACGCTACCAACAAAAGATTCTTATGATAAATTGGTCGCTGCTGCTAAAAACTATTATGGAGTTTTGAATGCCAATAGTCTCTGTATTTCTTCTGGCGCACAAAGCTTGATAAATATATTGCCGTATATTTTTAGTATTAAAAAAAATGTTGCAATCTTTTCTCCAACATACAGTGAGCATTCAATTTCTTGGAAGAGTGCAAATCATTCTGTAAGAGAGATAAATAAAATAGACCAGATTTTAAATGAAGATATAATTGTTATTACTAATCCAAATAATCCAGATGGTTTGATATATAGTCATTCTGATATAGAAGAGATATACAGTAAAATAGAGAAAAATAATGGTCTATTAATTATAGATGAATCATTTATAGATGTTACACCTGAATTATCTTTTGTAAAAAATTTGCATAATAAGAATATTATTATACTTAAATCATTTGGTAAATTTTTTGGCTTAGCTGGTTTAAGGATAGGGTTTGCTATAGGTAATAAAGATCAGATATCTAATCTAGAAAATATTCTTGGACCTTGGCCGGTATCAACCGTAGCATTAAATATTGCAACAAAAGCAATATCAGATATTGATTGGATTAAAGGAACGCGGTCGCTTTTATTAAAATTATCAGAAGAATTAAATTCAGATTTATTTTCATCAGGTTATAATATTAATGGAAGTACTGCGTTTTTTACATTAATATCAGTAAAAAATGCGAAAAAAATGCAACATGAGTTGGCTAATAAGGGTATTTGGACAAGAATATTTGATTATAATAGTCGGTGGATAAGGATAGGCGTTCCAAAGGATAAAGAAACTTTAGAATATCTTATTAATACAATTAGAAAAATATAACATGGGTGTGCGCTTAAATGAACGAACATATTTTTATTATTTTGATAGCTTTGGCAATTGATGGAATCTGGGGAGATAATCATTTTTTCTGGAAAAAAATAAATCACCCTATAAAGTATTTCGGAAAATTTATAGATTGGTTAGATAACGAATTCAATAGAGAAGAATTTTCTTCTAATGCAAAAATTTTAAATGGAGCAGCTGTAGTTGTTGCGATGACATTTCTTGCCTATTTGATAGGATTATTTCTTGAAAAATTATTTCTAATATTCCCTTTTAGTATAATATTTGAAGCTATTTTTGTGTCTGTATTTATTGCTGCTAGGTCGTTATTTGACCATGTAAAAGCTGTTAATTCCTCTCTAATACAAGAGGGATTAGAAGAAGGCAGGAGTAAGCTGTCACTTATTGTTGGAAGAGATGTAAGTAACTTAGATTTTGGTGGTATCCTAAGGGCTGCTATTGAAAGCCTTGCAGAAAATTTTTCTGACGGTGTTGTTGCGCCTATATTATGGTATTTAATCTTTGGTATACCTGGTTTATTGATATATAAATTAATCAATACTGCAGATAGCATGATCGGCCATAAAAATAGTAAATATATTGATTTTGGTATGTTTACAGCTAGGTTCGATGATTTATTGAATTATGTTCCAGCTAGATTTTCATCGGTTTTAATAATTATAGCATCCTTTATTCTAAGAGAAGACTTTAAGTCGTCTATAAAGATTACAAAAGAAGATCATAATAAACATAGTTCGCCAAATTCTGGTTGGCCTGAATCCGCAATGTCAGGAGCCCTTGGAGTGTCTTTAGGTGGACTAAGGATATACGAGCAAGAAGAAGTAGATGAAGGGATTATGAATGTGTCTGGGGAAAGAGATATTGATGATAATCATTTAACAAGAAGTCTTTGGATTTATACGACAGCAAATATAGTTGGTGTTATTATTTTGTTATTAGTGTTTATTCCTAGCATAATTTTCTGATATTTCTAATATTTTTTTCCAATCCAAATGTTTTTCTAGGTGTTCGGCAAGGCTGTCGAGTATTTCGTTAACTTTCATATTATAATCTACTATATCATTTTTATAGTTAGACTGATTGCATAAATTTAAAAGCCATTCGCATGCTCCTTTATTGTTAAAAAAACCATGCAGATAAGTTCCGTATATTTTATAATTTGATGAAATTGCACCCTCTATTTTTTGGTCAAATTTAAACATTGGTCTATCACAATCTAATCCTGAGGTTTTCCCAAGATGTATTTCATAGCCTTCAATGGTTTTATTGTCAAAAAGATGGGTAGCAATTAATTTTTTAACTTTTTTTTCTTTTTCTAATACCGTGATGACATCAAGGAGTCCCAACCCATCAATTTTTCTAATCGAACCTTCTGCACCAAAGGGATCGTCTATAATTTTTCCAAGCATCTGATAGCCTCCACATAGTCCAATTACAATCTTATTTTTTCTTGCGTGTGC